>JAZNRM010000129.1:0-4276 GCA_045590695.1 Methanobrevibacter sp. | reverse complement strand
ATATGGTTCAAAGATTATTAGATTGAAATAGTTGGATGAGTCTTAGATCAAATTAAATTTTTTTTAGGACTATAAACTAAAATTTTAATAGAGGAGGATAAACTCTATGTCTGAAGATATAAAAATTGTAATGTTTTGTTGTAACTGGTGTTCCTATGGTGGAGCAGATACTGCAGGTACTGCAAGAATGCAATACCCACCTAACATTCGTGTTATAAGAGTAATGTGTTCTGGAAGAATTGACCCTCAGTTTATTTTGAAAGCATTCAGAGACGGTGCTGATGGTGTATTCGTAGCAGGATGCCACATGGGTGACTGCCACTACGATGCAGGTAACTATAAACTTGACAGAAGAATGAGATTAGTTTATAAATTAGTCGAAGATATGGGAATCGGAAGAGAAAGAGTCCACCACGACTGGATTTCTGCTTCTGAAGGAGAAAAATTCGCTAGTTCTGTAAAAATGATGGTAAACAGAATTAAAGATTTAGGACCTTCCCCATTAAAAGCACAATTAGATGCTGAAGGATAAATTTAAATGGAGGATTATTTATGGCAGATAAAGCTAGAGTAGGAACTATGTGGCTCGGAGGTTGTTCCGGTTGTCACTTATCCATTGCGGACTTTCACGAATCTTTATTAGATGTTTTAGAATTAGCACAATTCGAGTTCTCACCAGTATTATGTGATACTAAATACGATGAAGTACCTGAATTAGACGTACTCATTGTAGAAGGTGGAATTAGAAACGAAGAAAACAGAGAATTAGCAGAAATGTTAAGAGAAAAAGCTGGCCTCGTTATTGCATACGGTACTTGTGCTGCTTATGGTGGTATCCCTGGTCTCGGTAACTTACACACTGTTGAAGAATTAACTACTGAAGGTTACATTAACTCATGCAGTACTGTAAACCCAGAAGGAATCATTCCTAACGAAGATGTACCAACCTTAGAAAGCAGAGTAAGACCATTAGGCGAAGCAATTCAAGTAGACTTATTAATTCCTGGTTGCCCTCCAAAATCTGACGTAGTAGCTGAAGCTATTCTTACCTTATTAAACGGAGGAACTATTGAATTACCAACTACTAACCTTTGTGAAGTATGTCCTAGAGAAAAACCACCTGCTGGTCTCGCTATGGACTTCATTAAAAGACAATTTGAAGTTGGTAAACCAGAAGATGATTTATGTTTAATTGCTCAAGGTTTAGTATGTATGGGACCTGCAACCGTATCCTTATGTGGTGCACAATGCCCAAGTATTGCTATCCCATGTAGAGGTTGTTACGGACCTACTGCTAAAGTAAACGATGCAGGTGCAAAAATGATTTCTGCGATTGCATCTGACTACGGTATTAACGAAGATAAAACCGTAGACCCTGAACAAGTAGCTGACCAATTAGATGATATTGTAGGTACTTTCTACACTTACACTTTACCAGCTGCTTTAGTCCCTGCTAAAATGCAAAAAGGAGGAAAATAATATGGTAAAACTTACTATGGAACCTGTAACTCGTATTGAAGGTCACGCAAAAATTACTGTACACCTTGACGAAGCAGGAAATGTAGAAGACACTAGATTACATGTTATGGAATTTAGAGGATTCGAAAAATTCTTACAAGGACGTCCAGCTGAGGAAGTACCTCGTATCGTACCTAGAATCTGTGGTATTTGTGATGTACAACACCACTTAGCAGCTGCTAAGGCTGTTGACCAAATCTACGGATTTGACGATGACGAAATCTTACCTGCTGCTTACAAAATGAGAGAATTAATGAACTGGGGATCTTACATGCACTCTCACGCTCTCCACTTCTACTTCTTAGCAGCACCGGATTTAGTAATTCCTGACGGAACCAGAAAAACTAGAAACGTTTTCCAAATTATCCAAGATATGCCAGAAGTTGCTTTACAAGCTATTAAAATCAGAAGAAACGGTTTAGATATCGTATCTGCAACTGGTGGTCGTCCAATTCACCCAACTTCCTCTACTCCTGGTGGTATTTCCACTGAATTAGATGAAGAAACTCAAGCTGACTTATTAGCAAAAGCTAAAGAAAACGTAGAATTAGCACAAGCTACCATTGAATTAGCTGTACCTATCTTAGAAGAAAAAATTGACTTAGTCAAAACCTTAGGTTACTTCGGTGACACCCGTCACTGTGGTATTGTTAACAATGGTGACTGGGATGTATACAACGGTGTAGTAAGAATAAAAGACAAAGACGGTTCTATTTACACTGAATATAACAACCTTGAATACAAAGACATTGTTGCTGAACACGTAAAACCTTACTCCTGGTTAAAATTCCCTTACATTAAGGAATTAGGATACCCAGAAGGTATTTACAGAGTAGCACCATTATCCCGTATTAACGTTTGTGACAAAATGCCTGATGCAGCTCCTTTAGCACAAGGTGCTTTAGAAGACTTCAGAGAAAGATTCGGTTACGCACAATACCCATTATTATTCCACTGGGCAAGATTAATCGAATTATTAGCTTCTGCTGAAATGGCTGTAGACGCATTAGAACAAGACTTATCCGGTGACAAATTCCCAGAAGCATTAGAAAGAACTGCTGGTGAAGGTGCAGGTATTGTAGAAGCTGCTCGTGGTACTTTAATCCACCACTACACAACTGATGATGAAGGTTTAATTACCCAAGCAAACATCATTGTAGCAACTATCCAAAACAACCCTGCAATGGAAATGGGTATTCAACAAGTAGCTAAAGATTACATCAAACCTGGCGTAGAAGTAGATGACAAAATCTTCAACTTAATGGAAATGGTTATCAGAGCTCACGACCCATGTTTATCTTGTGCTACCCACACTATGGATAGCCAAATGAGATTAGCTACTGTAGAAGTATATGACAGTGAAGGAAATATGATTAAAAAAATCTAACTTTGGAGTGTTAAAATGATAGTATTCAATGAAAATAGCTGTATTAAATGTGGAGCATGTGAAGGCGTTTGTCCTACAGCAGCTATTGAAGTAGGCGATCACATCGTTTACTGTGATACTTGTAATGAAGAACCTAAATGTGCAGAAGTCTGTCCTAACGGTGCTTTACAAGTAGAAGACATAGCTATTGATGAAGAAGGAAACACTCAAGTTAGATTAATCTTTAACAAAACCAAATGTGATGAATGTGGAGATTGTGTAGACGCATGTCCTTCCAAAACTCTTAAATTAGATGCAGAAGATTCTCAACTCCTCAAAGGATTCTGTGTAATGTGTCAAAAATGTGTGGACATCTGTCCTGTAGACGTTATCGGAGTTCCTGGAGTAAAAGAACCTGCAAGCAGAGTTATTGAACCAGAAGGCCGTGTATACATTGATGATTGTAAAGGATGTGGCGTATGTGTAGCTGAATGTCCTGTTGATGCAATCACCTTATCTGCTTACGGAGAACCTATCGAAGTAGATGAAGACAAATGTATCCAATGTGGAGTATGTTCACAATCCTGTCCATGGAACGCAATTTTCATCGCAGAAAATGCAAACCCAGCTAAACGTACTAAAAACATGAAATCATTCACTTTAGACGCTGAAAGCTGTATCGGTTGTAATTCCTGTGTTGACATTTGTCCTGGAAGCTTCATCACTCCTAAATCTGACTTGACTGTAGAACTTCCACAAGCATGTGCTGCATGTGGTCTTTGTGTAAATGTATGTCCTGTAGATGCAATTGACTTAGATGTTGAATATGGAGCATCTAAATTCAGTGCTTCTGAAGGTATTTGTTGGGACGGAGAAAAATGTCTCTATGATGGTGGTTGTGCTTTAAAATGTCCTACTGAAGCTATAAAAGTAGTTACCAAAAGAGGAATGGAAGTACCTTCCCGTCAGAAAGATATGGGCGAACAATCTTTCACCATGTGTGTAAGATGTGGTGCATGTGCTAACGTATGTCCTAACGACGCATTAATCTTAGACTATGTAGACAAAGAAATTGATGGTGAAGTAGTATCTAGAGATAGAATCATCTTCAACCCATCTAAATGTGACGAATGTGGAGAATGTATTGACGCATGTCCATACGATATGTTACACAAAGCATACAAAGTTAACTTACCTATTGCTGGATTCTGTACTCTCTGTGAACAATGTCTCGAAAAGTGTACTCCAGAAGCTCTCAGCTTAAAATAGATAAGTTACAAACACAAAACAAAATTAAACCTAAATATTTAGGTATAAGGCACTTAACATGGGGTTAAGTGCCTTTTTTTATTTACTTTTTTTACTAGTTTTTATTTCCAGTCTTATTTTCTA
>JAZNRM010000128.1:0-2900 GCA_045590695.1 Methanobrevibacter sp. | reverse complement strand
ATTGTCTTCCTAAGACCGCTTGGCCTCCGACTTTGATTATTATAGATTCCAAGCTTTGTAAAGGATGCGATATTTGTATAGCTACTTGTCATAAAAATGTTTATTCAAAATCTGATAAGGTAAACACAAAAAATGTATACCTTCCTTTCCCAGAAAATGAGGAAGCTTGCACTAAATGTGGCTTATGCGAATTATCATGTCCTGACCAAGCTATTTATGTTGAAAAAGAGGTGGAATAAATGGTGGAAGAGCGTTTTGTTCAAGGAAATGAAGCTTGTGCATTAGGTGCAATAGCTGCAAACTGCAGATTCTTTGCAGGTTATCCAATTACTCCATCTACTGAAATCGCAGAGCAAATGTCTATTTTGCTTCCAAAATATGGTGGATCATTTGTTCAAATGGAGGATGAAATTGCATCTGCTGGTGCTATTATTGGAGCTTCCTGGAGTGGTATGAAAGCAATGACTGCTACTTCAGGTCCAGGTATTTCATTAATGCAGGAAAATATCGGTTATGGATTCATTACAGAAACTCCTATTGTAATCATCAATGTTCAAAGAGGTTCCCCATCTACAGGTCAACCTACCATGTCTGCTCAAGCTGATATGATGCAAGTTCGTTGGGGTTCTCATGGGGATTATGAACCTATTGCTTTAGCACCATCATCTGTTCAGGAATTCTTTGATTTCACCATCAAGGCTTTTAATTTAGCTGAAGAGTACAGAGTTCCTGTAACTGTTCTTGCTGATGAAGTTGTAGGTCACATGAGAGAAAAATTGATTATTCCTGATGATATTGAAATTGTAGCTCGTAAAAGGCCTGAGAAGGTTGATGGCCAATACTTGCCATTTGATGCACCATGTGATGGAACCACTCCTATGCCTGCTTTTGGTGATGGATTCAATATTCACGTAACTGGACTCACTCACGATGAAAGAGGTTATCCTGACACTAACGATCCAGACACCCATACCAAATTGGTTGAAAGATTATGCAATAAGGTTTTAATGCACAGAAAGGATATCTGTTCAGTCAAAAAGGAAAATTGTGATGATGCGGATATCGTCATTGTATCCTGCGGTTCACCATACCGTTCAGTTGGAGCTGCTATGAAAAAGGCAAGGGAAGAAGGCATAAAAGTTGGATCTCTTAAAATTGACACTCCATGGCCTTTCCCTGAAGAGGAAATTGCTGAAATCACTAAAACTGCAAGTGATATAATTGTTCCTGAAATGAATTTAGGACAAATTGTCCATGAGGTTGAAAGGGCAGCACATGGTGAAGCAAATGTTCACTTGATTGGCAAGATTGGAGGAATCCTTCATAAGCCTGATGAAATTTACGATAAGATTAAGGAGATTAATGGATAGGTGGTAAAATGGTAGAAAAGGAAAGCCCATATAAAAAATATCTTAGAGAAGAAAGATTGCCACACATATTCTGTCCAGGTTGTGGAAACGGTACTGTTATGAGCACCTTCTTTAAAGGATTAGAAGGAACAGATATTGATTTTGAAAATGTTGCTATGGTTTCAGGTATCGGTTGCTCTTCAAGAATCCCGGGTTATGCAAAATGTGATTCACTCCACACAACTCACGGAAGAGCTTTAAGCTTTGCAACCGGTCTAAAGGTTGGAAACCCTGACTTGGATGTTGTAGTATTCACCGGTGACGGAGATGCGGCATCCATTGGTGGAAATCATTTGATTCATGCTGCAAGAAGAAACATTAATCTCACTGTAATTTGTATCAACAATAACATTTATGGTATGACTGGTGGTCAAATCAGTCCAACTTCCCCAAAAGGAAGCTTTGGTACAACTGCACCTTACGGTTCAAGAGACATGCCTTTCAATTTAGCTGAACTTGTAAGTGCAGCTGGTGCATCCTATGTTGCTAGATGGACCACTACACATCCTCTTCAATTATCCAAAGCAATTCAAAAAGGTTTGGAAAATGATGGTTTCTCATTTATTGAAGTTGTTTCCCAATGTCCAACTTACTTCGGACGTAAAAACAAGATGAAAACTCCATTGCAAATGTTCGAATGGATTAAGGAAAACAGCATCAACAAAAGAAGAGCAGAAAAGATGGATGAAGCTGAATTGGAAGGAAAAATCATTGTTGGTGAATTTGCTAATAAGCCACATGCAGAACTTACTGCTAACATCAAGGCATTGGCTGAAGAGAATTCAGATAAGCCACTCGCTATTAAGTCTGCATTTGAGGAGTTGGATTAAGATGAGAACTGAAGTTCGTATAGCTGGTTTTGGTGGTCAAGGAGTAATCATGGCAGGAGTTATCATTGGTAAGGCTGCTTCACTCTTTGACAATAAAAATGCTGTTCAAACCCAATCTTACGGTCCTGAAGCTCGTGGAGGAGCTTCCAGAACTGAAGTTGTTATTGATGATGATGAAATCGACTATCCTAAAGTAACCAGTCCAGACATTTTGGTTGCAATGTCCCATGAAGCTTTAATCAAGTATATGGGAGATTTGAAGGATGAAGGTGTCTTGATTATCGATCCTGATATGATTGTTGAAGAAGAAATAGTTGATTTTGTAAAGGAGCATAAAATCAAGCTTTACAGAGCACCTGCAACTAAGACTGCAACTGAAGATGTTGGACTTAGAATCGTTGCAAACATTGTGATGATTGGTGCAATCGTCAAGGTCACTGAAGTCGTTTCAGTCGATGCTGCAAAACAAGCTATTTTAGACAGTGTACCAAAAGGAACCGAAGATAAGAATATTCAAGCATTCGAAGCAGGATACGCTTTGCTTTAAATATTTTTATCATTTTTTCTTTTTTTAATATTTCAAATCATTTTGATTTTTTCTAATATTTCTATTAATTTTAATTTTTTAATTCAATTTTAACTATTTTTTATAAATAATTTT
>JAZNRM010000127.1:0-11448 GCA_045590695.1 Methanobrevibacter sp. | reverse complement strand
CTCATACAGGAACTGGTGATTCATTGGCATTATCTATTGTATCTCAAGCAACAGATTTATCTCAAAAAGAGATAATGCTATTAGAGTTTCCAATGACTAAGGACAAGGACATTTTAGCTAAAAGTCATAAGAATGCCGCAGATTCCATTGCTAAGATTCTTGATGAAGGTGAAGATGTTGCTATGCTAAATTTAGGTGATGTGACCATCTTCTCAACATTTGCATATACAATGGACCAATTATTGGAAAAAGATTATAATGTAGAGGTAATTCCTGGAGTAACAAGCTTTTGCGCTTCTGCTTCTAAATTGAAAATAGGTTTGACTACAATGAATGATCCTTTACATATTATTCCTGCAACAGGCATAGACTTAAAGGAAGCCTTGCAAATGCCGGGTTCTAAGGTATTGATGAAAATTGGCAGGTCAATGCCAAAATTAATAGAAACATTGAAGGAATTAAATCTTGAGAACAATGTCTATGCAGTTGAAAACTGCGGTTTGGAAAATGAGAAAATTTATAATTCCTTAGATGAATTTGATGAAAAAATGGGATATTTCACTATTGTGGTTGTAAAGTAATTTCACTCATTAGTTTTATTGGGGATTTAATATGGCAGAAAAGCGTTTGGTTAATCAAAAATTATTGCGTTGTGGATATACAACAGGAACATGTGCAGCGGCAGCTTCTAAAGCAGCAGTTGCAATGTTGTTTAAGCAGGAATCTATGGATTCTGTAGCAATCACAACACCTAATCAAACAGATCTCATAATCGATGTCTTAAACCCTCAGTTTAAAGATAATGTTGCAAGTTGTTCCATTGAAAAGGATAGTGGTGATGACCCTGATATTACTAATGGAATATTGGTATCTTCCAAAGTGACTTTATTGCCTGATTCTTCAGAAATTATTATTGAAGGGGGAAAAGGAGTTGGAAAAGTAACTAAAGGTGGTCTAGATCAACCAGTTGGTATGTCTGCTATAAACTCTGTCCCTCGAAAAATGATAAAGGATTCATTAAATGAATTGGCGATGCAATATAATTATAAAGGCGGCTTTCATGTTTTAATTTCTGTACCCAAAGGTGAAGAAATAGCAAAGAAAACTTTCAACCCTGAATTAGGCATAGTTGGAGGCATTTCAATATTGGGCACAACAGGTATTGTTGAGCCAATGAGTGCCAAGGCATTAGCTGATTCAATCAAAGTTGAAATAAGTGTCATTGCTGCAGAAAGCAATGAGTCAATACTAATATTCTTAGGTAATTTCGGTAAAAAATTCACAGAAGAGGATTTGAACTTATCTACAAAACCTGGAATCATGTGCAGTAATTTCATTGATGTTGCATTGGATAGCTCTGTTGAATTTGGGTTCAAGAATATTCTTTTAGTTGGACATATAGGTAAATTTGTAAAACTAGGAATAGGAATGTTCAACACCCACTCACATAATGGTGATGGAAGGATAGAAACACTATTGTCCTGTGCATTAGATGCAGGTGCAAATATTGAAATACTAAAAGAGATTCAAAAATGCGTTACTACAAATGCTGTATTGGATATCTTGTATGAAAATGACCTATTGGATAAGACTATGGAAGTGCTAAACGAAAGGATACAACATAATATTGATAGAAGAGTTCCAGATGACATCAATGTAGGATTCATATGCTTTGCCAATACTGGTGAGTATTCTGGAGTTTTATTTGAAAGTGAAAATGTAGATGATTTGAAAGAATTATGGAAAAAGTAAAAATAAATGACTATTTAAGATAATGTTTATTGATTATTATTGGAAATATTGGAGGAAAAAATAATGATTCATTTTGTTGGAGCAGGAAGTGGAGCTGTTGATTTAATAACTATAAGAGGAGCAGAACTCCTAAAAGAAGCTGATCTTATTATATACGCAGGTTCATTGGTTAATCCTGATTTGTTAAATTATGCTAAAGATTCATGTGAAATCTATGATAGCGCTAAAATGACTTTAGATGAAGTCTTGGAAAAGATGTTTGAAGCCGAAAAGGAAAATAAGATGACTGTCCGTTTGCATACTGGAGATTCAAGTATCTATGGTGCAATCCGTGAACAGATGGATCGCTTGGATGAAGAAGGAATCTCTTATGATGTATGCCCTGGAGTTTCAAGTTTCTGTGGTGCAGCAGCTGCATTGAAAGCGGAATATACCTTGCCTGATGTAAGCCAAAGCGTAATCATTACACGTATGGCTGGAAGAACTCCAGTTCCTGAAAAGGAAAGCATTGCATCATTTGCTGAACATGGAGCAACTATGGTGATTTTCTTAAGTACCGGTCTCCTCAAAGATTTATCTAAAGAGCTTGTAAAAGGAAAGTACACTGAAGACACTCCTGCAGCAATCGTTTATAAGGCAACCTGGCCAGATGAAAAGGTTATGAGATGTACTGTTGGAACATTATATGAAACTGCAAAGGAAAACAACATTACCAAAACTGCTTTAATAATTGTTGGTGATGTTTTAGACAGTGAATATTCATTGTCACGTCTTTATGCTGATGATTTTTCAACTGAATTCAGACAAGCTAAGAAATAATTCTGGAGTAATTTCAAGCTAAGATGCTTGAATTTGTGAGGTTAAGAATGAAAGTATCAATTATTGCATTTACAGATAATGGTATGGAAATTGCCTATAAATTATCAAATTCCTTATCTGAAGCTAATGATGTGGATTTTACTAGATGTGGAAAAGGAGCTTTGTCCACTTGGACAGAAGAACATTTCTCCACTAATGATGCCCTTATTTTCATAGGTGCAATAGGAATAGCACTAAGGGCAATTGCTCCCTACATCAAGACCAAAACAAAAGATCCTGCTGTAGTTGTAGTGGATGAATTGGGACAGTTTTCTATACCAATTCTCTCTGGACACATCGGGGGAGCTAATGAATTGGCACTTCAAATAGCTGAAGATTTAGGTTCTATTCCAGTTATTACAACTGCTACTGATATAAATAATGTATTTGCAGTGGATACTTGGGCAAAAAGCCAAGGATTACAGATTTTAAATCCACAATGCATTAAATTAGTTTCATCTAAACTTTTAAAAGGTGAATCTGTACATGTCAAATCAGATTATCCTATTCAAGGAAATTTGCCTAAGAATGTTTATCTTGATGATTTGAAAGATTCTGATGCAGGATACGATGTGATAATCACTCATAAAGACTTAGAAAATGAACGTAAGAATGATACATTATTATTAGTCCCACAAATCATTACAGTTGGCATTGGATGCAGAAAGGATGTAAGCTTTGAAGCGATAGAAAAATCCATCTTGAATATATTGAAAAATGAAAATTATCATATTTCAGCTTTAAATGCTATGGCAAGCATTGATAAGAAGGCTAATGAAAAAGGAATTTTAGAATTTGCAAAGAAATATGGTTTGCCATTTAACACTTATAGTGCAGAGGAACTTAACAGTCTTGAAGGTGACTTTACAAAGTCAGAATTTGTTAAAAGTGTTGTGGAAGTGGACAATGTCTGTGAACGTTCCGCAATTATGGAAAGCAATGGAAAATTGATTAGAAGAAAGGACACTTGTGATGGAGCAGGTGTGACTGTTGCTTTAGCAATGAATGATCCTATTATTTCATGGGAATGATAATTCAATAATTAAATAATAATTCAAAAGTTAATTCATAATTATAAATTAATAATAATATTAAAATCATTAGGTGACTATTGGAGGAAAGAATTTATGAAATGTGTGTCTGTTGTAGGAATTGGTCCTGGAAATGAGTTATATCTTAGCATTGCTGCTAAAGAGACTCTTGAAGAATCAGATTTAATTGTAGGTTATAAAAAATATGTTGAACTTGTAGAAGAGTACTTGCCTGAAAAAGAGTATTTGTACACAGGTATGACAAAAGAAGTTGACCGTTGTAAGATGGCATTGGAAAAGGCAGCGGAAGGAAATGCAGTATCAGTTGTCTGCAGTGGAGATGCTGGAGTATATGGTATGGCTGGTTTGGTTTACGAACTGTCAGTAGATTATCCTGATGTTGAAATCGATATTGTTCCAGGTATTAGTGCTGTTTTAAGTGGTTCTGCAGTTTTAGGTGCTCCAATAGGTCATGACTTTGCAGTAATCAGTTTATCTGACCTTTTAACTCCTTGGGAATTGATTGAAAAAAGGTTGGCGTTAGCTGGTGAAGGGGATTTCTGTATTTGTCTTTATAATCCTTCAAGTCATAAAAGAAAGGATTACTTGAAAAAGGCATGTGAAATCTTATTGAAATTCAAAGGTGAAGACACCATTTGTGGATATGTGAGAAACATCGGAAGAGAAGGTGAAGAATATCATATCACCAATCTTTTAGAGCTTAAGGACACTGAAGTTGACATGTTTACAACAGTTTTCATAGGTAATGCAAATACTAAAATTATTGATAATAAGATGGTGACCCCTAGAGGTTATAAGGGTGTATAAATAAATAATTAGAATTATAATATTAAGAATAACTGTCCTTAGATTAGAGGTGAGGATATGCACAAAATTGTTTTATTTGGAGGAACTACTGAAGGACGTCTATTGACTGAATTCCTATCTCAGAATAAGATTCCTGCAATAGTTTGTGTTGCTACAGAATATGGGGAGAAAGTATTGGAATATGAACCTCCGGTTATAGTTCAGCCTAAAAGACTAAAACCTGGCCCTATGAGAAAACTATTTGAAGAAGAGCAAACTGAATTTGTTTTTGATGCTACACATCCTTATGCAACAGAAATCAGCAAACATATTAAGGAAATCTGTGATGAACAGGGCATTGAATACATTAGAGTCTTAAGAGAATCAATTGAGATTGAAGATGCTGTAAAAGTGTCCAGTATGGAAGAATTGATTGATTATCTAAACACTACTGAAGGATTGATCTTTTCTTCAATGGGGGCGAAAGAGGCTCCTGCATTAACAGATGTGGAAAACTTTCAGGAAAGGGTTTATTTGAGAATGTTACCTTCACCAGAAGGAATGAAGCAATGCCTTGATTTAGGTTACCCTATGAAAAACCTTTGTGGAATGCAAGGTCCTTTTTCTAAGGAATTCAATATGGCACAATTCAAGGAAATCGGTGCAGATATACTTGTAACTAAGGATTCAGGTAATGTTGGAGGTTTTTTAGAAAAGACAGATGCTGCAAAGGAATGTGGCATGGAAGTTGTTGTATTGTCCCGATTAGTCAATGAAGAAGGGATAAGTGTAGAAGAAGCTAAGGACACCATTAGGAGTAAATGCTTATGAAGGAAATCAATATTATTGGAATGGGGATGAGTGAAAAGACACTCACCGCTGAAGCTTTAGAATTAATCATTGAAGCAGATATATTAATAGGGGCTAAAAGATTAATCAATGAGTTTTCTCACATGAATAAACCTAGTTTTAATGCTTATTTATCTAATGACATACTTGAAATAATAGAAAAGACAGATGCAGAAAAAATAGCAATATTAGTTTCTGGAGACGTTGGATTCTATAGTGCCGCTGAGAAATTGGTTGATGTCCTAAAGGATTATAATCCTAATTTAGTTTCTGGAATCTCATCTGTATCATACTTCTTTGCAAAATGCAGTCTTCCTTGGAAAGATGCTAATTTGATAAGTTGTCATGGGCTTGATACGAATATTGTTTCATCAGTTCGCAGAAATAGATTTACCTTTGCATTAACAGGTAAAAACATTCCAGAATTGCAGAAGGAATTGGTAAAATATGGATTCGGCGATTTGAAGGTTTGGGTTGGTGAGAACTTAGGATCAGATGAAGAGTCTATTCAAGAATCCACAATATCTGAATTAGCCGGAAAGCAGTTCAGTTCCTTAACAGTTTTGATTATAGAAAATCCCGATTTTGATTCAAGAATCAGAACAGGAATTCCAGATGAGGAATTCATTAGAGGAAAAGTCCCAATGACAAAATCTGAAGTTAGAGCAGTATGCTTGTCTAAATTATCAATCAATCCTGATGATGTGGCTTATGATATCGGTTGTGGAACCGGTTCAGTAACAATTGAAATGGCATTTTCAGCATATGATGGAAAGGTTTATGCCTTTGACAAGAATGAAGAGGCAATTGAATTATTGGAGCAAAATTGTCAGAAATTCCACTTGGATAATGTGGAATCCCTCTGTGGATTGGCTCCAGAATGCCTAAAGGATTTGCCTGTTCCTGATGTTGCATTCATCGGAGGAAGCTCTGGAAACATGGATGAAATTGTCAGTTATCTTTATGGAATAAATAATGAAATGAGGTTTGTCATAACTGCAGTTACTCTTGAAAGTGCAATGGCTGGATTGGATTCCTTAAAGAATGTTGGAATAAGCGGTGACATTGTTCAAGTTGCAGTTTCCAAAGGTAGACAAATCGGTGATTTGCATATGCTGATGGCTCAAAACCCTATATTCATTATTAGTGGAAGTGGTCAGGATGAATAGAATATTGATTTCTGGAACCAGCAGTAACTGTGGAAAGACAACAATCACTATGGCTTTGCTTGCAGCATTCCAAAAAAGAGGTTTAGAAATCGCTTCCTTCAAATCAGGTCCTGATTACATTGATCCAATGTTTCATCGTAAGGTCTTTAATGTAGAGACCCATAACTTGGATCCTTACTTTTCAACTGAGCAAATGTTATGCGACCAGTTCATTCGAAATTGCGGTAAGGACTTAAGCATAATTGAAGGTGCTATGGGATTTTATGATGGAATCGGTGTTGAAGGAAGAGCAAGCGCTTGGGAAGTTGCAAAATCCATTAAGGCGCCTGCTGTACTCATTATTGATGCTAAAGGAATGAGCAATTCTGCTGCAGCAATCATAAAAGGATTCAAGGATTTCAAAGAGGAAAGCATGGTTGAAGGAGTCATATTCAATGGTATTTCTCCAATGTTGTATCCTCTCTTAAGGGATATTGTGGAAAATGCAGGCGTTAAGGCTTATGGTTTCTTGCCTAGAGAAGAGAAGTATTCCATTGGGAGCAGAAACTTAGGATTGATCACTGCAGATGAAATTGAAGACATTAAAGAGAAAATCAATGGTCTTTGTGGATTGGCAGAAAAGTACATCGATTTGGATGGATTGTATGAATTGGCCAAATCCGCTCCAGTCCTTGAAGCAAGTGAGGATTATAAGGAGTTGATTGAAAGCAGTGCAAAAATTGATTCTGATAAAAAGACTCGCATAGCAGTTTCCCGTGATAATGCTTTTTGCTTTATGTATAAGGAAAACATAGAAATTCTGGAAGATTTAGGCTGTGAAGTGGTCTATTTCAGCCCATTAGAAGATGAAGAGCTTCCTAAAGATATATCTGGATTATACTTATGTGGAGGTTATCCTGAACTGTATACAGAAGAATTGTCTAAAAACAGAAAATTATGCAATGAGATAAAAGACATAATAGAAAGAGGAATTCCTACAATAGCTGAATGTGGAGGTTTCATGTATTTGCATGATTCCATTGAAGAAATCCCTATGGTTGGATTCATCAAGGGAAATTGCATAAAAACAGACAAATTGCAAAGATTCGGTTATATTGAGATAAAGGCATTGCAAGACAACTTGTTATGTAATGAAGGAGATAGCATTAGAGTGCATGAATTCCATTATTATGATAGTGAAAACTGTGGAGAAGCGTTTATGGCTAAAAAGGCATCCAATGGTGTGGAATACCTTTGCTGTCATGGTTCTGACAGTCTTTATGCAGGTTTCCCACATATTTATCTTCCTGCAAATCCTGATTTTGCAAAGTCTTTTGTGGGTAATGCAAGGAATTGGAAAGGTTAAAATTTATATTTATTAGTAGTTAATTAATTATGTAATTTAGTAGTTATTCATAGAAAATTGAAGTGATAGTATGAAAATTGAATTAGAACAAGTTGAACCTGCTGAAATTGAAAGCAGGAGTATGGAAATTATTGAATCTGAACTTCCTCATGAAATTGACCCTAAATTAGCGCCAATTATTAAAAGAGCAGTTCACACAGCTGCTGATTTTGATTATGTAGACAACTTATGCTTTTCAGAAGATGTAGTTGATAAGGCATTGGAAGCAATTAAAAATGGTGCTTGCATTGTAACTGACACTAATATGGCAAAGGCAGGAATCAATAAGGCAGAACTTAAGAAGTATGGGGGTGAAGTCTTCTGCTTTATGAGTGATGATGACGTTAGAGACATTGCTAAAAAGAATGGATCTACACGTGCAAGAGCATCTATGGATAAGGCAGCAAGCTTGGATAAACCATTGATTTTTGCAATAGGAAATGCTCCAACTGCTTTGATTAGATTATATGAATTGATTCAAGAAGGAAAACTCAATCCTGAACTCATCATAGGAGTTCCTGTAGGATTCGTTAATGTAGTTCAATCAAAAGAGTTGATTATGCAATGTGATGTTCCATATATCGTCGCTCGTGGACGTAAAGGTGGGAGTAATGTTGCAGCTGCTATTTCAAATGCATTATTGTATATCTTAAGAGATCAAAATAAATAGCTTTATTTTTAATTTCTTTTAATTATTCTTTCATTTTTTATTTTTTTTCATTTCATGAAATTTCATGAATTCTATTTTTTATTCTCTTTTTATCTTTTTAGTTCTTTTTTTATTCTTTTTTCATTTTATTATTTATTTTTAATCAATATTTTTAAATATTTCTTTAAATAAAGTATAATTTAGTAATGTTAAATTTTTCTTTAAAAAATTTAATTGAATTTATTTAATCAATAAAATGAAATATTGTTTATTTTTAGGATGATAAAATGACTGATAAGATTATTTTAGTAGTAAGTTTTGGTACTTCTTATAACAATAACCGTGCTCTTACCATTGGAGCTATCGAAAAGGACATTGATGAAGCATTTCCTGATTATGAAATGAGAAGAGCATTCACAAGCCAAATGGTTATAAACATTTTGAAAAAACGTGATGACTTGGCTATTGACAATGTGGAAGAAGCATTGGAAAGAGCATTGGCTGATGGTGTAAAGACTGTTATCATTCAACCAACTCACATCATGAACGGTACTGAATACCATTTCAAGATCAAGGATACTGTAGACAAATACATTGACAAATTTGAAAACATTCCAATAGCAGAACCTTTATTAATATCTGATGAGGACTTTGAAGACTTGATTGCAAGCATCACCTCTAAAGGAGATTATGATGACGATACTGCAGTTGTATTCATGGGTCATGGTTCTCCTGCAGAAAGTAATATGGTTTACACCAAATTGCAAGGAATGCTAAAGGAAAAAGGATTCAACAATTATTACATTGGTACTGTAGAAGCAAAACCTGACTATGATGATGTCTTGGCTATGGTAAAGGAAGGGGACTACAAGAAGATTGTACTCAAGCCTTTAATGGTTGTAGCTGGGGACCATGCTCAAAACGACATGGCGGGAGATGAAGACGATTCCTGGAAAAACATGTTTGCTTCAGAAGGATATGAAGTTGAATGTGTCATAGAAGGGCTCGCACAATCTCAAGACATTAGAGATGTTTACATTAAGCATGTTCAAAATGCAATTGATGGTTTAAATTAAATCATCTTTCTTTCTTTTTTTATTCTTTTCATTTTTTAATTTTATTTGATATTTTTTGTTTTTTATTTTCTAAAACTCTGGTTTTAAGAACATTTTCACTAACTTTTTTTAATTCATTAACTTTAAATACTATCGTTTCTATATTTTATTTGCTAATTATGATTGAAAAATATTTAAAAAAGAATAATTTAAAGGGTGATAGTATGAAGTGTGATGCATGTGGCAATAAGTATTCGGATGAATTTGATTTCTGTCCGTTTTGCGGTGCCTACCCTAAAAAGTTTTGTCCAAAATGCTTTAAGGAAATTAATGATGGTGGAGGGGTATGTTCGGACTGCGGAACGGAACTTTTGCCATTTGAAGGTTTCAAGAAGTATCAGGATCTTAAGGAGAAGGCTCTTGAATATCTGGATAAGGATAATTTTAAAAAATCAACGGAATGTTTTGAAAAGATATTGAAGGATTGGCCTCAAGTTGAAGAGGTAAATTTTCTTTTGGCTGAGAATTATGCATTCTTAGGCGAGATTGATAAGTCTTTAAGACAGTATGAGAGATTAGCTGAAATTAATCCAAGATATATGGGAGTATATTCCCGAATAGCTAAGATATACATTGAAAAAGAAGAGATTGAAAAGGCTAAGGAGTATCTTCAAAAGGAACATGATGCATATCCATTTGAAAATGAGCATTATATCTATTCAATGCACATTTGCTTTTTGGAAGATGATTTTGAAAAGGCAAACAGAATTCTTGATAGATTGTTTGCAATTGGACCTAATGAAGATGACTTATTGATTTTCAAAATTAACAATGACTTGAATTTGAAATTAGTTGAGTATGATCCGGAACTTGAAGACTTAAATGAAAGGGTTAAGGCGTATTTGGAGAAAAATTTCAATTATTCCTTTTAAATTTTTTTTAAGAAGGTTAAGAGTGATTTCATAGTATGTTTAGGGGGTTGAAATATGGAAGTAATGGATGTCATTAATGAGATAGAAACCAATAATAATCCATTTCAAGATGGTTTGGATTATTATATGGATTGTATTGTGAATGTAAATAATGTTAGAACAAGATGTGAACAAGTTAGTATTGTCCAATGTGATATGGACGGTTCTGATTATGGTAGAAATGGGATTCATCTTTTGATTGAACTTCGAAGAGGTGAGTGGATCACTTGGATTTTCCTTGATGAAGTTGAATCCTTAGAGGTTAAGGAGTTTAATAAATAGTATTTGAAAATGATTATTCCAACTATTTATTAAATCACTATCTATTTTTTATAATCATCACAAGTTGTTTTTTCACTATTGTCCTTAATGGAACAAACTCCGTTCTGTGATAAAGCACAGTTTAAGCAGTTTTGCTCTTCTTCTGGATCTGGAGCTGCAACTATTTGTTGAAGAGATAATGTGAAAATTCCATTTAAATGTTCTCCATTTGTCTTTTTAGGGCCTCTTCCCACTATAGGGGATAAGCTTTTCATATAACATGGAATCTCTCCAGTTCCTCCAATATCCACTTTAATTTGTTCATAAGTGTTGAATGTAGAGAAAAATTCTGATCCTTCCTTCAATATATCTTGAGAAGCTTCAAACTTAAATATTAGCATCTTATTTTCCAAAGAAGTTATTTGAACGTACTTGTCATCAAAAATAAATTCTTCTCCATTTTCTTTTTTAAAAATAACTATTCTTGCAATGTCAGACATGTTTAATCTCCTAATAATATATGTATGATAATAGGTTCTTATAGTATATTATTGTTTGCATTTGTTAAAACTATTTAAATGGGAAGTATTTATGGTATTTCTCTTAAAATGAAATTAATCAGTTTAGCAAAACGTGTGCTTAAAGAATTTAATCAAACTCTA
>JAZNRM010000126.1:0-8133 GCA_045590695.1 Methanobrevibacter sp. | reverse complement strand
GGTATATTTTATGATGAAATGAATTATATGAAAAGCTAAATTTTTAGTTTGCAATTTAAATATCAAAATGGTGGTTTTGAATTAAAATAGCAGTTATGTATGGGTTTTGAAAAATGATTTTTATCAAAAATGATTATATGTTCTTTTAAAAAGATTTCTCCACAAGAAAAGCTATATGGTCCTTTTCATAAGGTTCTAATTTAATCTTTTCCAAAATGGAATAACCATTCTCTTTTATTTTTTTAGCTTCATCCTTGAATATTTTTTTAGGCTTTTGAATAACATCAATGCTTCTTGCTTTTATGGTAATGAATCCTTGTCCATCTTCCTTTAGGAATAAATCCATGTTATCCATAAAGAGTTCACTCTGTTTTTCCTGTGCAACATCACAGTAAACCAAGTCCACCTTTTCAACTTTGTTCAAGTAATATTTAGGTTTGGTTGCATCTGCAAGAAGTGGCATTATATTGTTTCTCTTTTGGGATAATCTCACTAATTTTTTCATGCTGACAGGTGAGAATTCCACAGCATAAATCAATCCGTCATTGCAAATGTCAGAAATGTGTGAAACAGTTGTTCCTGTTGAAGCGCCTAAGTACAATACTTTAGAATCATTGTACAAGTCAAGTCCTTCCAATCCATTCAATAATGCTGCAGCTAACTTGGATCTTCTTGGATTCCAGATTCTGTATTCTTCCTCTCCATCTTGGATAAGTCTTTCATCATAGACTCTAATCCCTGGACTTAAGTTTCTGGTAGCTATTTCACCATCTTTGTAAAATATGTTCATTTTTTCACATCTTTAGTATAATTAAATCTCATTAGAAAATATGCAGGTTCTCTTGTTGTAGCTATTTTCTTCTTTTCTTTTTATTTTTCTTGTTTTTCTTGCTGCCTTTGTATTTCTTGCCTTTTCCTTTTCCCTTGTCCTTTTCTGCCTTTCTTTCCTTTGCCCTTTTTTGGCTTGTCTTTTTAGGGAATGGATTTTCCTTTTCTATTTGCTCAACTTTCTTAAGGTAATCCTCTGCAATGCTTGGGTCATAGTCTCCAGAGAACACATCCTTTCTAACAGCGAGGGTAATCTTCAATGCCAAATTTCTGGCTATTTTTCCCCTATTCCACCATTTAGCTCCACGGACACTTGGGTGTTGGAAAATCAATCCATGTTTTGGTGGACGTTCTCCAGTTTTCAAATGTCTGAATATTGCCTTTTCAGCACCCATTATCTGAATAACACTTGCAGGATAGGTTGCTAATCTCTTTATGCTTCCAATGTGTGCAATTAATTTGGCACCTAATGTGGATCCCAATAAATCCCTTAAGTTAGGGGCGATTGCTCCCATTTTAGAATCGATATAAGTTTCAAGTTCCTTCCTTGACTTTTGAAGGGAGTAGATGGATTCAGCAAAGCTTTTCAACATCAATAAGTCATCCTCTTCAATGTCGGCACCAGTGCTTTCCTCAATCTCTTCACTGAAGTGCTCCATAAAGTTTTCGAGGATATCCTCTCTGTTTTCACTTTCAGCTATTAGCTTTATGTAGGTTTCATTATTGCTTATGGTATCCATTTCTGGGAAATAGATTGTGTACCAGTCACGAATACGCTCAACTAATTTGCTGATTGATTCATCAATGTCATCTACAGAGTTTATTGCCTGAATCAATAGCTTGTCCTCTTCCTGTGAAGACTTTTTGATTTTATAGATGGCTAATTTTTCATAAATCTGAATGATTTCATCTTGAGTTTTTGAAAATCCGATTTCCTCTAATATATTATCAATATTGCTTCTTAAGTGTTCTCCACCTTTATTTGGAGTTTTCACTTCAATATTTTCATAATTTTCAAGTTCCTTGTATTGGGATTTCCTTTTTGTGGTTTCAATGATAATCTTATCTCCTTCGATTGAATCCAATTTTATTCCATTAATGAGTTCAATCTCTTCGTCTAAAATCTCATTTTCCTCTATCTTAATGAGATTTGAAACCACTTCATCTTCTGTAAAAAGCGTATAATCAGCTATTTGAAGATCTTCATCAAATGCAATAAATCCTGCAATACATTGTGTTATATAAAATTCCATAATCTTATTTTAATTTTTTTATCTAATATATTTTACATTATTTTAGATAATTTTTGCCAGTTTCTGATAAATTTTAATGAAATTTCCTTAAATTTCCACTCGAAAACTAAATAATTATATATCATATAGTTTCCATATATTAAAATAGTATAAAATTATATTATATTATTTAAATATTATTGCGAATTATTATACTTATCAAAGTTCATGTTTTTATTGGAGGTTATTCATGTTAAAAACTAAATTATGTGGTGTCAGGTTAAAGAATCCATTGATGCTTGCTGCAGGTGTATTGGGAAGCCATGCATCTTCCCTAAATTGGATCTTAAAATCTGGTGCTGGTGCAGTTGTATCCAAATCATTTTCAAAGGAACCGAATGACGGTTATAAAAATCCAACTACAGTTGCTGTAGAAGGAGGAATCATTAATGCTATTGGACTTTCAAGTCCAGGAGTTGAAGCTTTCATCGATGAATTGGAAAAGGTTGACCGCATAAAGGGCAAATCAATCGCTTCAATTTATGGTGCAACTCCAGAGGAGTTTGCATATGTTGCAGGAAAGGTAGAGGATTTGGTGGACATGATTGAATTGAATGTGTCCTGTCCTCATGCAATGGAAGGTTATGGAGCTTCCATTGGGCAAAATCCTGAATTAACCAAAAATGTCGTAAAGGCAGTCAGTGATGCTGTTGATGTGCCTATTCTTGCAAAATTGACTCCAAATGTAACTGACATTTCAGAAATTGCAGTTGCAGCAGAAGAAGCCGGAGCGGATGGATTGACATTGATCAATTCCTTAGGTCCAGGAATGAAAATTGATATTGTAACTGGAAATCCAATACTCGCAAACAAATTCGGTGGAATGAGCGGACCTGCAATTAAGCCAATAGCTGTCCGTTGCGTTTATGATGCATTTGCTGCAACAGACATTCCAATCGTTGGTGTTGGTGGAATACGCAATTATGCTGATGTAATAGAATTCCTCTATGCTGGTGCAAGCGCTGTTCAAATTGGAACTTCAATAATGTATGAAGGTCCTGAAATATTTGGAAGGATTACAAGCGATTTGGAAGAGTTTATAGAGGAAAGTGAATTTGATTCAATTGAAGATATGGTGGGCTTTGCTCATAAGGAGCCATAGTTTTAGTGGGTGATAGAATGAATGTACCTCAAGTTATAGAGATAAAAAAGATTATAGAAGAAACTCCTACAATCAAGACTTTTATTTTTGATTGGACTATGGTTGGTGAAAACATTCCTTCTCCAGGACAGTTTGTCATGGTGTGGAATTTCAAGGATGAAAAGCCAATGTCCATTTCCTACATCGATGTCGGTAAGGGTGAACTTGGAATAACAGTTAAAAAGGTTGGGGAGTTTACTGAAGACTTGCATACATTAAAGGAAGGTGACAAGTTAGGTCTTAGAGGGCCATATGGAAATGGCTTTGACACTGATTTGAAAGGCATGAGAGTTTTAGCTATTGGTGGAGGAGTTGGAATGGCTCCTATAGCATCATTCACTGAAGCTGCATTGAAAAATAAGGCTCAAGTGGATGTTGTTTGTGCTGCACAAACCAAGGATGAACTCTTGTTTGATGAGAGATTAAAGGAAAAAGGTGCAAAGATCTACACTTGCACTGATGATGGATCATGCGGTTTCAAAGGATTTGCAACCCATAGGGTATTGCAATTGATTGAACACAAGGAATACGATTGGGCTGTAGTATGCGGTCCTGAAGTTATGATGAGACCATTATACGGCAGTTTGGAAGCTCATATGATTGAAGGGGAATACTCTATGGAACGTTATATGAAATGTGCTATAGGTGTTTGCGGTCAATGCTGTGTAGACAATACCGGTTGGAGAATATGTGCTGAAGGGCCTGTTTTCTCATCTGATCAGGTTTCTGAAATCGTTGAGTTCGGTAAATTCCATAGAACTGCATCTGGAATGAAAGAGTATTTCTAAATCAATTAACGTTTCAATATTATTTAATTTAAAAAATATTACAATAATTTATTTAATGATAACATGTTTAATCTTAGTGAAAGCAAATATGGCCTGCATATAGTGATTATAATAATTTTCTTATTATTGTCATTATTTACAGTCATGCCGGTATTGAATATGATTTTGCTTGGTGCAATGATTGCTTATGGTATCACACCAGTTGCCAATAGGATTCAATCAAAAATCAAGTTCACTTCAATTTCAATATTTCTTGCGATAATAGTGGTAATCATTCCATTGATACTATTGTTCATATACGTATTTTGGGAAACAGCAGTTTTTGCGGATATGTTTTTCGCTTCCCATAATCTTTCTGTAAGTTCAGGGATTGATTTGAATTTGGCTGTTAACACATTTGTCCAGGCATTGCCTGTGGAACTTCAAGGATTTATTAAACCTTACTTAGGGCTATTGAATAGCGGAGTGCATGAAGCCTTAACTTACATATTCAATTATGCCATAAGGTTCATAAGGCATTTTTCAGATGTGTTAGTTCAATTGTTTGTCCTGATCTGTTCCATTTATTATTTCACACGTGATGGAGATAAGGTTATGGAATATATTTTCGTATTCATTCCAAAAGAGCATAGGTCTTTCTTTGAAAGAACCTTGGATGATGTTGCAAATGTTCTAAAATCCATATTCTATGGTCATTTCCTGACAGCTATTGTTATCGGTGTTTTGGGTGGTGTAGGCTATTATTTCTTAGGATATAAGTTTGCATTGTTTTTAGGAATCGTTACAGGTATAGCACAGCTGGTTCCTATCTTCGGTCCATGGATAGTTTATTGGGCATTGGCACTCTATGCATTCTTTGTTGCTGGAGACATAGTTCAAGGAATCCTTACAATATTGTGGGGATTCGTATTAAGCTTGAGTGATATGTACATTCGTCCAATGCTTGCAAGCAATTATGCTGACATGCCTTCCTTAATCCTTTTGGTTGGATTTATGGCTGGACCTTATGTATTTGGAATTGTTGGTTTCATATTGGGCCCTTTGATTTTGGGAATTGCATATGCGGTTATCAAGTCCTTTAAGGAAGAGTTGGAAAAGGATAAATTAGAGAGTGAAGAATTGGAAAAGAATGAATCTGATGATTATTAATTATTATAAAAAATTTTGGTTGATAGGATGGTAAGAAGAAACATTGTTCTTTTGGATATTGATTACATTACATATGAGGAAAAACCTGTCATACGTTTGTTTGGTAAGGTGAAGGGAGAGAATTCTCATGATTTAATAGCTTTAGATGACTCTTTCGTTCCTTATCTCTATGTTTTGCCTTCTGAAAATATCGATAAGTGTGTCAGTGATTTGAAGGAACTTAAAAAGGAAGAGGAAATTGACTTTACAGTGATTGAAAAGGTCACAAAAAAGGATTTCCAGGTTCCTACCGAATTCATTAAATTAAGCTTCAACCATCCTCAGGATGTTCCCAAATACAGAGACAAGATATGGGATTTAAGTTCTGTAAAGCAGCTTAGGGAACATGATATTCCATTTTATAGAAGATATTTGATTGATAATGCTTTGGTTCCAATGGGTGAGTTGGAATTGGAAGGGGAAATTATAGATTCCTTTGAAACCATTGAAAGCGATAACGATTCTCTTGAAATACTTAAATTAAGCAAAGCTCCTGTAACTGGAAATACTGATTTTCAGGACTTCAGGATGATGAGCTTTGACTTGGAAGTTCGAAACCCACATGGAATGCCAAATCCTGATGAGGATGAAATCATCATGATTGGAATTGACAGCAATGTAGGAGTTAGAAAAGTCATTTCAACTAAAGGGGATGAGTTTGAGCATGACCCTGAAATGTACTTTATAGAGAAGGTAGACTCTGAAAAGGAAATGATCGAATCCTTCATAAAGACTGTTAAGGAAAACAATATTGACATTATAATCGGTTATAACTCTGATTTATTTGACTTCCCTTACCTTAAAGATAGGGCAAAGCTATGGGGTCTTGACTTGGATTTAGGTGTTGATGGATCCGGCATCAAGTTCATTCGAAGAGGCTTTAACAATGCAGCTACATTCAAGGGGCTTCTTCATGTTGATTTGTATTTGGTTATGAGAAGATACATGTCACTTGACAGATACACTTTAGAGAGAGTTTACTTTGAGTTCTTTGGAGAGGAAAAGATAGATGTTCCTGGAGACAGGATTTATGAGTTCTGGGACAATGGAGGCAAGGAACTTAAGAACCTGTTCAAGTATTCCTTGGACGATGTGGTTTCCACATTGAAGATTGCTCAAGAAACATTGCCTTTGAACTTGGAATTGACACGTATAGTTGGTCAGCCTTTTGTAGATGTAACCCGTATGGCAACCGGTCAGCAAGCAGAATGGTATTTGGTTAGAAAAGCCTATGAAGTTGATGAGGTTGTGCCGAATAAGCCAAATATGACTATGAAAAACATCAAGGAAAGGGGAAGCAACTCTGGAGGATATGTTAAAGAGCCTGAAATCGGATTGCATGAGAATTTGGTTCAATTCGACTTCAAGAGCCTGTATCCTACATTGATCATTTCAAAGAACATTTCTCCAGATGTTTTGGTCAAGGACAATTCATCCTATAATGCCAAGTTTGAAGACTTTGAGGATTATGAAACAGGTTATGATGAAATCGATAATCTTAAGGAAGAGGAAATGTCCTCTGCAATAGATGATGATGAGGAATATTACATCTCACCTGAACACTTTTTCAAGTTCAAGAAAGAGCCTCAAGGATTTATTCCTTCAGCTTTAGAGGATATTCTAAACGAAAGGTTTGCTGTTAAGAACAGGATGAAGGCAACTGATGATCCAATTCTAAAGAAGAGTTTGGATGTTCAGCAGCAAGCATTGAAGCGTTTGGCAAATACAATGTATGGAGTTTATGGATTCCTGAGATTCCGTTGGTATTCTTTTGAATGTGCACAGTCCATTACAGCTTGGGGACGTCAGCATATTAAAAAGGCAATGAAGGAAGCAGAAGATTATGGTTTCAAGGCAATTTATGCAGATACTGATGGTTTCTATGCAAAATATGTGCCTGAAATGAAAAAGGAATAAAAAATTTATTTAAAATATTTTAAAAAAATCACATTTATTGAATAATTAATTATAATAATTTAAAGGAAGTATGATTATGGAAGAAAAGATTGCTTTGGCAGCATGTAGTGGAATGAGTCCAAATGGTTTAGTTGCAAGAGTTGCAGTTCATGACTTAGCTATTGATGATGTGGAAATCTTATCAATTTGTATGGGTTCAACTTCTGCAAATGTCACTGGATTTAAAAGAATGCTTGATAAATACCCTATTTTAGCTATTAATGGTTGTGAAGGAAACTGTGTTGGTAAAATATTAGAGCAAAAGGGAATTGAAATTGCGGATGAGCTTAATGTTGGAGACATTTTGGCTGAAACTGAACTTAAGGCAAATGATGCTGCAAGATTGGATGAAGAAGGGGAAATCTGCGTTTCAATAGTAAAAGAAGTTATTGAAAACAAGATAAAAGAATTTGATTTGGATTAATCTTCTAATAATTTTTTAATATTTCCCAATATTCCTTAAGGTGATTTTATGGTAAAGCCAGTCAAGATTCATGATAATAATTTATGGGATAAGTTTGTCAGTGACAGTGAGCAATATTTTGCAGTCCTAAGTCCAGGAACAAAGATTGCATTTTTTGTTGGTGAGACTGACAAGAATTTCTTGCTCATTGAAAGAACAGAAGGAGCTATTGATTCCAAGTTTAATGTAAACAGTTCACTTAACATGATGGAAACAGACTTGTTCTTTACAATTGCTGAAGATGATGCATCCGAACTTTTGGATGATGCAAGCAAACTTTCAACTTTCATTAAGGAAGGAAAGTTAGGAATCTTTTGTTTGGTTGATGATGTGGTCATGGCAGAAAAGGGTCTTGACACATTATTGAATGATTTAGGATTTGCACCATCTTGTGCAATTTAATTTTTTTTAATTTTTTATTAAAAATTTATTTTCTATTTTTCTCAACATTTTTTTAAATTTTTACTTTCACTAATT
>JAZNRM010000125.1:0-5235 GCA_045590695.1 Methanobrevibacter sp. | reverse complement strand
ATCATATTGAAAAAAATAAATAAGGTAAAATCTATAAGGATGAAAAATCCTATAGATTAAAAACCTTATTTACATATTTCCCGTTTACACCAAACTTATTTTGCTGGAATGATGATAGATCTTTCACCTGCAGGTTCGAATTCTCTTAAAGCACCTTTAGCAAATTCTGCTCTGACTTTAGTGAAGTCGAATGGCAAGTTCTTGTCAGCGAATGCAATTTTTACGAGAGGGTTAACTGCAAATGCGTCTCCACGAGCACTGTGAGGTGCTTGTGCGATACCTGCATATTCACCTTGGTGACCTACGTTCATTGCATAGTTAGGGTAGTTAGGACCTCTTAATTCAAGTGGTAAACCTTCGTCGTTTCTGATAGCAAATACGTTAGCTGCACCACATTGATCTTGCAAGTCGTAACCGTAGAATCCTAATCTGGAATGTTGTTCTTTGTGTAAGTATTGTGCTAAGTACCATGCAGATAAACCGGTTTGTGCATTACCAGTTGCGAATGCAGTGGAAATACCTGCAGCTGCGGAAATAACAGCAGCTCTTTGAGAACCACCGAAGTGGGTTTCAAGTAAAGCTGGGTATTCTTCGTATTGTTCTAATGAGTAGAATGCTACTTCAGAACCTACGTCAAGAACAGTGTCCATGTTGTTAGGTGCGGAACATAAGTCTCCGTATTTGTCTTCTACGTAATCTTTACCGAAGTAAGAGAAGTCGTCTAATACGTTATCGGTGTATGCTGCGGTAGCATATTGAGTAAATCCTACACCACCAGACATGTAGGATCCTAACCAAATTTGGTCGTATAAAGCAGCACCTAAAGCTACTACTTCTAATGCGGATTCTACAGGGTCGTCGGTTACTCTGGTTGCTTGACAGATATCTGCCATAAATCCGAATGGTACACCACCGAGTTCGTTACCTGCTCTTGCTCTTCTGATTGGTAAGTAAGTACCCATACCAATAACTTCTGCGTGTTTGGATGCGTATGCGAAGTCACCAGTAGCCCCTTCACCTGCACATTGTCCGTATGCGGAAATCATGGACATACCAATTTGCATAGCAGACCATCTGGAAGTGGTACCACCGTCACAAACTCTACCTACAACAGATGGAACTCTTACAATTTGCCAAATAGCACCGCCTACTTCAGCTTTTAAAGCTTCAGCTTGTTCTTCTGGGAACTCTTTGTTAATGTCTAATACAAATGCAGGGTCAATTTCTGCTGCTAAGTCATCATCACCAGTGAATACTTTTACGTAGGAGTCGTCTACTAATAATGGGTTGGTTTCTACCATGTGTTCTTGTACTACAGCTGCACCAGGCATAGCGTGGTTTACAACTTCTAAGTAGTTGGTAATGGTTTCAGGAGTTACTTCCATACCTAATCTCTTTTCGAGTACGTTGTGAGCAGTGTTTAAACCTACGATTACAGTTTTTCTGATATCGTCCCAAGCTTGTTGCATTGCTGCGTTGTTAATAAAGTGTAAGTCGTCCCCTTCTACGAAAGTGTCAGTACCGGATAATTGGTAAGACATTAAAGCTCTTTGACCGAGTGGGTTACCAATGTCTGGGTTGTACATTGGGATTCCTCTTTTCTCAGCAATTGCTTTACCTTCGTTTACAAATTCAGTTTTTCTTTCAGATTGAGTCCAACCGCCCATATTATAGAAGGTAGTAGTTTTTTCTTCTGGAGCTTCTTTGAACTTTTTAGTCATTGCATCTAAGAATTTTTTGTCAGCCATTTTAATAAACCTCCTTAATATTCTGGGTTGTAACCAAATTGAGATCTAGTAACGTGTATTTGTCTTAAGACAGTTACAGCGTCTTCATCATCTCTGTAAGCTTCACCATCACATCTGTAGATTGTGGTTTTAGCTCTTAAGGTTTCTTCATCTAATGGTTCACCTAATACTACAGGTTCGTCTAATTCACGACCAATTTGGTCTTTAACCATTTCTACGTTACCGGTTTCTTTGTTGAGTACTTGTCTTCTTAACATGTCGAACATTAAACCGTTTTCGTCGAGTCTTAAAGAGTGACCGTGTACACCTGCACCTCTGATTCCAGTACGTGCGGTATCAAAGTATTCGTTTTCTAAAATTTCTTTGGAAATTTTTTCTAAGTCTCTTTCACGAGCTTCGATAATTTGTCTACCGGATAAAGTACCGGTATCGATTCCTCTGTATCTGTATACGTAGGATCTAGCTCTTAAGAAAGGTTGAGCTGGAGCAAAGTACATGGAGTCTACAAATTGGATGTATCTTACTCTGTCCCCTGCTTTTGCACCGTCAATAGGTTCTACAATTTCTCTAATAATGTCATCAGGTTCATCGAGTTCGTCGAGAGGTGGGTGTACGGATTTGTATTCTTCACCTGGAGCTCTGTGACCTAATAATTTTACTACATCTTCATCAGATATTTCTCTTAAAACTTCTAACTCAACATCTGGGTTAGTGAATTTTCTTCTGTTTTCAGCTACCTGAGAAGTTCCTGGATAATATTGTGCCATAATTATGCATCTCCTAATGTTAATCTAACTTTTCTAATAATCTCATCTAATTTTTCTTGAGACACTGTTTGTCCCCTAATAACCCCTGATACTATGTTCATGATTTTACCTTCTGTTTTTACCTCTTCAGGCATGACCTTTGCGGTTTTGACACCGATTTTTGCAAAATCTTCAAAGTCTACAGGATATTCACAAATAATAACACAAGGTTTGTTAACGTTACGCAAGATTAGTCTTGCCTTATATGTAATATGATTTCTTACTCCACCTAAGTGAACCACAATAACCTTAAACTTTTGCATTTGTTCAACTTCCTTATCAGTTAAACCAAAAGCATTACCTGCACCACCAGCTGGAGCATCGTGTGGAACACCACTACCTGCATCCAATATCATGGTACTGGTCAATAGGTTAGCTTCACGTAAACCAAAGGTGATCTCACAGACAGGTTTGGTAATGTGTCTACGACCTGGAGACATAGCAACTGCCAAAACATCACTTCCACACTCTGCGAAAGTTCCTCTTTGAGCAATTCCTCCTCCTTCACCAAGACCTCTTGTTTCCCTACAGTCTACAAGATGTGTGCATCTTCCAATCATATTATCAATTACCTAAGATATTTTTTATTCCAATGTATCTTTTTTTAGAATAGACACATGTTCATTAAATTTAGATCTAGTATCTGCTATACCAATTAAGTTTTCAGGAATTTCTGTACCATCACCATATTTCAATCCATCAGTAACAGTTCTTTGTTTTCTGATGTATTGAGATTTGCTGGTGTTAATGTCAAAACCGGTATCAATATGCTCATCACAAATAGCTCTGATTTCTTCAATACCAGATTCATCATATAATTCTACAAAAATCCTACCTGTCTTAACTTTTAATTCAACTTCCTCACCATTTACCACAATGATTCTGCGATCGCCATAAATGCGGTCGATTTCATCTTGCGGTGGGAGTCTTGGCCCTTGAATTACAGTTCTTTTAACTGAATCTAAAGATTCTAAATCATTCAATACTTTTTCAGTTGTGTCTGTACCTAAAATTCTGTGTGGAAATATTTCAATATCCATTATTTTAACCTCATTATTCAAATCAGAATGATTTAAATATTTATTGTTTATGTGAATTTTAAATTAGATTTTAATTAACAAAAATTAATTCGATAATTAGATGTCACCTTTAATCTCAGCAGCTGCTAAAGCAACATATTTGAGTGGTTCTCTGAATTCGTCAATCTCACTGTATACTTCTTTAATTAATCCAGAAGTTGCTTCTGGAGAGAAGAGTTGGGTACCAGCATCTAATGCCATACCAGCAGCTACACAAGGGATAGTAAATCCTTTACTGTGTCTGGTTACTACGTGGTTACCGTTGAATAAACCAGGACCTCCTCCACCATAGATAGAGTGAGAGAAGAAAGAGAATCCTACAGCTACCCCTTCAGCTCTACCGAAGTCAATACCAGGTAAACCGGTAGCGAATTCGATGTTGTCGTTGAAGTATAAGATAGTTGATGGAATACCTTGAGCAGCTCTTGCTGCACCGACGTTAACCATAATAGCAGCAGTACATCCAGCAGCAGCATATGCGTTCCATTTAGCTGCGTCACTAGTTGCGTACATGTTGTATCCAGTTAATTCTTTTTCTACAGCGATTACACCATCTGCTTCAGCTTTAGCAATAGTGTCTTGTACGATAGAACCTACAGTTCCTTCTTTTGCGTTGTCTTGTACGAGACCTAATACCATGTTGTCAGCGTTTAAACCTTGGTAAGCTAAACCTAATAAGTGCATTCTTTCGTAAGCACCGACTGCGTCACCCATTTCAAACATTGCAGTTTGTTCGAAAATACTTGCGAGTGCAGTAGATTGTAAAGTGTTCTTTAAGGTAGCAGCTACGAAGTCGTTTGCTTTAATGTTTCTTAAGGAGTAACCTGGACCTTCTAATTTTTGTGGTACGTCTAACATGGTTTTTAAGTTAGCACCCATGTATTCTACAGATTGTGGGTATCTTCCTAAGATAGCAGCTTTTACCATGTTTGCGTCGTACATGTTTACGTCAAACTCTTTGATAATAGCTTGAGTTAATGCAGTTGCGGTAGCTAAGGTTGCTACGGAGTATTCTGCGGAAGAGTCTAATCTGATAGTTGGAATTTGGACTAAAATCCTTTTTCCACCAGAGAGTACTTCACATTTAGTATCATCGTCTTCAGTTACTTGAAGCATGTCTTTTACAGCAGCGTTAATGGAATCTGCATGAGCAACGATGTCAAGATCCATTTCTCTACCTAAGATTTTAGATTTTGCTCCACCGACGGAAGCAGTTTTTAAAGATTTTTCGATTCCTTCTAAGTTTACAGCTACAGTTCTTTTAACACCGCTAATAATGTTCTTAATAGCAGGGTTACGTAACGGACTTAGAGCTTCGATTGGTACATCAGCTTCGACTAATGAACCTCTGTCGTCGTATAAATCGACTTTATCATCAAACTTTGCCAATTTTTTCCCTCCTAAATAAATAGAGTTAATATACCACTCAACAAAAACCATTTCAGTTTTTAGTGAGTAAGCTATCCAGCAAAATTTTTGCAATAGCCAGCTATTTGGTATACAGATATTAGTTTATTTAAAATATAATATAAACATTCGTTTAAGAATTAAATAGAAAACTTTATAAGTAATAATATTTTTTAATTTTTTTATTATATAAAA
>JAZNRM010000124.1:0-3894 GCA_045590695.1 Methanobrevibacter sp. | reverse complement strand
TGATTATAACCTGAGGTGAATTAATTGCAAGGTTTATTAAATGACTGGAGAAGAACTAATTACGCTAAAGAAACTACTCCGGAAATAGCTGGAGAAGAAGTTACAATCATGGGTTGGGTTCATGAAATCCGTGACTTGGGTGGAATCATCTTTGTCATCATCCGTGATGTTACAGGTAGAATACAAATTACAGCACCTTCCAAAAAGGTCGATGCTGAAATATTAGAAGAGTTAAGGGCTTTCAGAAAAGAATCCGTTGTTGCAATCAAGGGTACCGTTCAGGAAGCAGGAAAAGCACCAAACGGTGTTGAAATCATTCCAGCTGAAGTAATTATCCTTAACCCTGCAAAACAGCCATTGCCAATGGACCCTACCGAAAAGGTAAAGGCTGAAATCGATACAAGATTAAACTCAAGATTCTTGGATTTAAGAAAAGCAAACGTAAGCTCTATCTTCAAGATAAAAGCTAACATGTTCAAAACAATCCGTAACTACTTTGATGAACAAGGCATGATTGAAATCAACACTCCTAAACTTGTAGCTTCCGCTACTGAAGGAGGAACTGAACTTTTCCCAATCACTTACTTTGAAAAAGAGGCATTCCTCGGTCAATCACCGCAATTATACAAGCAAATGATGATGGGTGCTGGATTTGACAAAGTATTTGAAATCGGACAAATCTTCAGAGCTGAAGAGCACGACACTTTAAGACACTTGAACGAAGCTGTTTCCATTGACTGTGAAATCTCCTTTGCAGATGATGTGGATGTAATGAAAGTATTGGACGGCATGATTACTGCAGTCCTCAGATCCACTAAGGAAAACTGTGCAAAAGAATTGGAAATCTTGGAATACGACTTAAGCGCTATTCCTGAAGGACCATTCCCAGAAGTAAAATACGATGATGCTGTAGACATTATCAATTCCAAAGGAATCGATATGGAATGGGGAGAAGACTTATCCAGAGAAGCTGAAAAAGCTTTAGGAGACACTCAAGAAGGTTTCTACTTCTTAACCGATTGGCCAACAGCTATCAAGCCGTTCTATGCTATGCCTTATGAAGACACTCCAGAAATCAGCCATGCTTTCGACTTGATGTACAAAAACTTAGAAATCTCATCAGGTTCCACTAGGGTTCACCAATACGACCTCTTAGTAAAACAAATGGTTGAAAGAGACTTAAACCCAGATGGATTCGGAAGCTACTTGAAAGCATTCGAATACGGTATGGCTCCTCACGCTGGTTGGGGTGTAGGTGCTGACAGATTAGCTATGGTATTGACTGGTGTTGAAAACATTAGGGAAACTGTACTCTTCCCAAGAGACAGACACAGATTAACTCCATAAGTTAATAAAAAAATTATAAAATTAATTAAAAAACAATAAATAAGGAATTTCCTTATTTATTAATTTAATTTAAATTAAAAAACCACTATTTTTAAACTCATTTTACTAAATTTTAACAACTATTTTAAAAATTGAATTCAAGGTAATAATATGCAGGAATACAAGGTAGCAATTATAGGAGGAGGGCCAGCAGGAATGATGGCTGCAATTAAGGCAGCGCAAGTCTTAGGCCCAAAAACCGTATGCATAATAGAAAAGAATGATAGCTTAGGAAAAAAGCTTCTCATGACTGGTGGAGGACGCTGCAACATTGCAAACAACACCCCAATACATGATCAATTGAACTATTACAATAAGAACAAGAATTTCCTTAAGCATGCATTGTACACATTGCCTCAAGAAAAACTGCTTGAAATATTTGAAGAGAAAGACCTTGAATTCCACATTGAGGACAAGAAGAGAATCTTCCCAGACAGTGAAGATGCCCATGACATTTTAGATGTTTTGGAAGAATATCTTGAAGAATTGGAAGTGGATATACATACCAATTGTCCAATTAATGCAAATGATATTGAACATGAATTAAATGAAAGAATGGAACCAGTATTCTTAATAGAAAATGATAAGATATCATTAAATGCATCAAAGATTGTAGTATCTACAGGAGGCATCACTTACCCATCTACAGGTTCCACCGGAGATGGATATAGGATAGCTTCAAGGATGAATCATACCATTACCGACATCAAGCCAGGGCTTGTTTCATTCAATGTAGATGACTTTTTGCTTAGAAGCTTAAGCGGACTCACATTAAGTGATGTTGAGCTTTCATTCAAGGACAAGAAGAAAAAGATTTCTGTCAGAGGAGATGCATTGATCAGTCACTTTGGATTGACTGGCCCTGCAGTGATTGACTTAAGCAATCTGTTGATTGAAAAGTCCAAGTTCACCATCTTAGATGACAGCTTAAACCAAAAAAGCGATGAAGAGATTGAAGAGCTTGAATTGTTTACAAATAAAATCAGCATTGACTTCACTCCAGACTTGACTGAGGAAGAGATAAAGGAACAAATCACCAAAGACACACCAGACAATGGTAAGATGTCCATTAAAAATTATATGAAGAAGTTCCTTCCAGCTAATTTTGTTGATTACTTCCTGATGAAAATCAATATCAGCCCAAGCAAGACAATGGCTAACATCACTAAAAAGGACAAGAACAAGATAGCTGAAAACCTTAAGAGACATCCAATTGAAATAGAGTCATTGGAGATGGATCTTGCAAAGGTCACCATTGGAGGGGTCAAGTCTAAGGAGATTGATTCCAAAACACTTCAATCAAGATTTGTGGATGGATTGTACTTTGCAGGAGAAGTTCTTGAAATGGCTGGACCAACTGGTGGGTATAACTTGCAGATAGCATTTGCAACAGGTTACTTGGCTGGTCAGGAAGCTGCAAACAGTTTAAAATAAATCATTTATTTTTTTTCTATTTTATTTTTTAAAAAGAGTTTTTCATTTTATTTTATTCTATTTTTTGATTTTTTAAAAGAGAGTCTTTTCTATTTTTTATTTATTTTATTTTTTAAAAATAAACAATATTGAAATTAAAAAAAGATAATATAACAATTGTTAAAAATGAAAAAAATTAAAAAAAATATAATTGTATAAATTATTAAAATTTATACAATACTTTCAAATCCTTTTGTTGCGAGTAAACGTGCAAAGGAACCTTTTGGAGTCATAACAATATTACCTTTGTTATACTCGTCCATAGCTGCTTTTACCATGGTTTGTTTTTTATCTGGGTCTTTTGCAGCATTGGAAAGAGCTTTAACCAATACCATTACTGCATCTGCCCTATTCATGGTTCCAGTTACACCACCATTGCCTTTATATCCGTTGTAATTGTCGTTTTCACGGATAATGTCAGTTGCACTAAGGGTAGTTACTTCACCGTCAACTTCAAGAGGTCTTACGGAATCTATGATATTATCTAATCCTTCATCATAGATAAGAACAACAGCATCGATTTTAGTTCCGTTACGGTACTCTACAATCTCTTTTGCATATTGCATACCCTCTTCTACACCATTCCATAGACAATCGTGGAACCGCATATTTCCTCTCAGATTTCCGGGAGCAGGTTGTGTTGGGTGCACCATTCCACCAGGATAGAATGGATCATAGCTCTTTAAGTGTCCATTTTCTAAACGAACAATGAATGCCATATCACATCCACCATTTGGCTGCTCGTACTTGTCAGCTGCCAAAACTAAAATAGTCTTGTTTTCTGCAGCTAAATCAGGACCTCCTATGAAAAAGGTCCCTATAACTATTAATAACCAAATAAGAATAACAGAAAGAATTGCTATAATTAGTTTTTGTTTCCGCCTCATAATATTCCTTCCTTAAATAAAATAATTATAAATTTTTTATATCACTATAATATTTAGAGTTTTATATTTATAAATATTTTTATAAGAATTATAATTTTAAGAAAAAAAGCAGTTTAAAAATAATTGAAAAAAGTAAAATGAAATTAAT
>JAZNRM010000123.1:0-4622 GCA_045590695.1 Methanobrevibacter sp. | reverse complement strand
TTTAGAAATATCAGTTTTTTTATCTTTCTCTTTGTTTAAATTCTTATTGGTATTCTTGTTAATCTTATCAGTTTTAGGAACATTAGGTTTCTTATCATCAATTTTTATATTTTCTATAACTGGGATATCGATCTCTTCTTCCTCATCATCGATAAGATCAGGAATATCCTCAATAGAAGTTTTATCCTCTTTAGAAGAGTTTTTAGTTAATTCATCATTCAATCCTTCCAAGTATCTGCTGATTAAATCTTCTTTTTCCTTATCCTTTTCAGCCTTTTCATTTATTTCTTCTTTAATAGAATGAATATTAGCCAAATCATTATCAGCAATATTTTCTACAATATCAATATCCTCTTCTCCGCTTTCCTCTATAAAATCTTCATCATCCTCTTCATCATCGTCTTTTCCAAGAATGACTGTAGTTACAGGATTAATTTTCATTGATTCAACATCATTGATCTTTTTCTTCAAGTCCTTAACTTTAGTATTGACGATTGTTGATTCTATATTTTCCAATAGCTTAGCTCTTGCCAAGTCTCTGTTTCTATACCAATCAGTAGACCAGATATGATAGATATTCCAACCTAAACCTTTTAAAACTTGCTCTCTTAATCTATCCCTGTCTCTAGCTACCTTGCTTGAAGCGTAATTATGACCATCACATTGAATTCCTAAAATATATTTTCCGGGATTATCCGGATCTTTAATAGCTAAATCAACTCTAAATCCTGCACAACCTACCTTTTTATCAACTTCATATCCATTTTCAGCTATGAAATTGCAAATTGCATCCTCAAATGGAGCTTCATCATAGTCTTCATATTGGACAGATTGATTATAATGCAAGTTTTCAGCATATTCCAAGAAGGCCTGCAATGATTTTACACCAAATGGAGGATTAGCAGTTAAATGAATATCATGAGCTCTAAAATTAGTGAACACTACACATTTTTCTCTTGCTCTTGTAACAAGTACATTTAAACGTCTTTCTCCCCCGTCCTGGTTTAATGGACCGAAGTTCAAGGACATTTTACCTTCTGTGTCATAACCATATCCAACACTGATTAAAATGACATCCCTTTCATCCCCTTGAATAGTTTCAAGGTTTTTAACGAAGAATCTTTCTTCCTTATTTTCTGAAAAGAGGGCTTCATACTCTGGATGGGCTTTTCTTTCAATCTCTAATTCCTCTAAAATTGCATTCTTTTGAGCTACAGAGAATGTTCCTACACCTAAACTCTTCTTATCGCCATATTTAGCAAAGTGATTGAATATCTCTTTAACAACATCCTTAGCTTCAAGAGGGTTAGCTGAGCCTTCTCCTCTATGGTATTGTGTATTAGGATTGTAATGGAACTTAAGCCCTAATTCGGGATCTGTGTGAGATGGAGATGGATAGACCAATAGCTCATTATCATAAAACTCTCTGTTAGAAATATTAATTAAAGATTCGTGACGGCTTCTGTAGTGCCATTTAAGCATTTTAACTGGGAATGATAATTTACATAAATGAAGGATACTTTCCATATCCAAAGCAGTTGCAACCTCTTCCCCACTTTCACTATCTGTCATTTGGTCAAAGAAGCTTGTAGGAGGCAATTGTTGGGTATCTCCCATTACAACAGCAGTCTTACCTCTCATGAATGCACCTAACGCATCCTCTGGTTTCACTTGACTTGCTTCATCGAAAATAACCACATCAAACTGCAATTTAGGATTGGTAGGATCAAGATACTGTGCAATTGACAAAGGACTCATCATAAAGACTGGCTTAATCTTCTTAATGGTTCCCCCTGCCTTTTCAAGCAATGTTCTAACAGGCAAATGGCCACTTTTTCTTGTGAATTCTCCTGCCAATACCTTAGCTTCTGGGTCATTTGCAGCACCATATATCTTAGGAATTTGACTGTTTAGCTTATTAAATATCCTTTTTCTATTCAAGTTAATGATCTTTACATCCAAATCCTTGAATTCCTTGATTCTGTTTTCGTGCAATTCGCCGATAAATGTTGCTAAAGTGTCATTTTCATTGAATACAATATTAAGTAAGCTGTCTGCAAAATTACCTAAAACCATTGGCTTGACGTCATCTTTCTTAATGTTTCTTTTTTCAATTGTTTTAATGAATAATGATGCCTCACTATTCCTGCACGCTCTTTTGGTGTTGGAATATTGAGACCATAAATGTAAGCTTGATAATTGTCCTTTCCATTTATTCAATTGATTTTCCCATTTGTCAAATGGAACATCATCGGTTTCTCTTTTAAAGATGATTTTGCTTCTTGGATTTAATTTTGATTCCAATTTCTTAAGATTTTCATAGAACCTATTTCCCTTTTCAACATAGTCATCTATGCTTGAATCCATATCTGGAAGGAAAAGGTCATTTGAAAGCATTTTAACGGTAGTTTCACTAAAGGTGCCATTTGATATGAGATAAACAAATTTATTCATCCAATTTGCCACTTGCTTCAAGTCATTTATATTAGCGTTTTCACTCCATAAATCACCGAAATATACTCTTCCAAGAGCTTCATTATCCTTAAGGCTTTGTCTGATTTTTATATGATTTCTCACTTTAATCAAGTCATTCAATGCTTCCCTATCACTTGGAACATTGCCGTTATAAAGCTTATAAAGCTCTTCCTTATGGGAATTTCCACCAAATAGCTTGAATTTCTTATTGGATTCCTTTTCCAAATCATATATAATTGTGTCCAAATCTGCAACAAGCAAATAATCTGAGAATTTATTGAATAATCCAGATGCATGCTGATAATGTTGTAATAGCTTAATAAGCTCCAATGATTTCTCTGGACTATTGAACCAATGCTTGCTAAGCAATACTGAACTATCCACTAAATTAGCGCTTTCACTATTTAAAATATTTAAAGCTGTAATTGAATCTTCATATTCTTTTAATGTATTAGGGATTTTAATGCCGTAAACTTCATTGACAACGTTCATTTCATATCTGAAATCACTTAAGGACTCTAAGCTATCCCTAATCAATAATTCAATTTCCCTTAAATCCGCTGGAAGCAAACTCTTTGGATTGCAATAACTCCATGGATTGTTTTTGGAAATGGTTGAGTATAATTCCGCTAAATTCTCTAATGAAATTATGATATCATCCAATTCCTTCATTGATAAGTCTTCAGCATTGTTGAATCTGACTAATGGCAATAGTTTACTTTGCCTTGCAAAATAGTCTTCTGAAGACTCTTTCATACCATACAATTCAAATGGTGTGAGATTTACATTAGCCATTGGAGTGTGAATGATTTCAGCATATTGATCTAATTGGTCACGTAAGTTTTCAAGCTTTCTAAGGGTTTGATCCAATTTTAAGTCTCTTGTAGCCCTTACATTAGTTGCTTTCTTAAGGTTTTTCAGGAATTGCTTTCGTCTTGTCTTGTGTGAATGCAATTCCAATACGAATTTTCCAAGACCTACACTGTCCAATCTGCTTTTTACAACTTCAAGTGCAGCCATCTTTTCACTTACAAAGAGAACTGTCTTTCCTTCTGCTATTAACTCTGCAATTAAGTTTACGATGGTTTGTGATTTACCTGTTCCTGGAGGCCCTTCTACAACTAAATTATGGCCTGCTTTTACGTTTTCTATAACTGCAATCTGTGATGAATCAGCATCCAAGACTTGATACATTGTTTTATAATGGAGTTTTTCATCCACATCTTCTTCCTCAAATGTATCCTCATAAACATTTTTGCTTGGATTAAATATTGATTGAATAAGTTCATTTTTAGTTAAATCAACATCTTTGCTCCAACTTTCAGGATTCAAGTCATTATACATGACAAATTTAGTAAATGAAAAGAATCCTAAAGCCACATCATCCTTAACATCCCATTTACTAAATGGTCTGATCGCCTTTTTAACATCTGCTAAGTATTGATTTACCCCTTCAATGTATGAGGTTTGCTCAAATTTAGGAAGCTCTATTCCCGCTTCACGCAATTTAGCTTGAATTGAGATGTTATTTTGAATGTCTTCACCAGTCCAGGATAATGAGAATGAGTTTCCAACTTTCTTACGTTCCATAGCAACTGGAATAAGAATAAGTGGAGCTAGGTTCTTTTGTCTTGGTTTCTTCTTGTCAATCCATTCTATAAAACCAAGAGCAATATACAGGATGTTGTAACCTTGTTCCTGAACCATTGTCTTTGATTGCTGATCAATATAAAATAGTCTTTTTTGAAGCTCACTAGGTGTCAAATCAGCTTTTAAGGTTTTATCGCTTTCAGATGATAAGAATTCCTTTGTTTGGTCTATGAAAGTGTGAGCTCTTGATTTCTTGGTCTCTGCCTTATTAGGAGAGAAATACATTTTCTTATTCTCTAAAACAAGGATCTTATATGCATTCATAGGTGATTGGTTAATGATACTGAGATTCCTGTTCCTTGCCTTAAAGCTAAGAAGAGGGTTTCTTAAGGTTAAATCCAAGAGTTCCTTTCTTAGATTCTTAAACTCCTTCTCAATATCCTTATTAGATATAGTGTTGTTTTTTGATGGTGTTCTGAATTGCATATTATTATCCCATTTTAGGTGAAATTATAATTATAATTTTAAGATTTATATAAAATATTTAATAATTTTTG
>JAZNRM010000122.1:0-1984 GCA_045590695.1 Methanobrevibacter sp. | reverse complement strand
ATTATCTAATTTATACTAATAATTAATTATATATTAATTCATTAAAATAAAGTTTCCTATTTAATTGTAAATTTTTTATTTTTTAAAAGTAAACTTTATTTAAAAAATATTCCTAATATAATATTAATTAAGATTAAACTATAGTTAAGGTGTCTATATGGAAAGAGAAAGCTATTATTTTTTACTTCTGCTGATTGCATTTGCAATATGCATTGGTGTCTTTTGGTTCCAGTTCAACAATGATGTGGCTACCTTTATGATAATCAATGATACTGAAGTTCAAGAAGGCCATGCATTTAAGGGCGCGTTGATTGATGCCTATGGAATGTCTGTGCCAAATAAAACAATCACATATCACAAGCCAGGATATCAAATGGGAACATTGGTGGATACGCAAACGGATGAGAATGGTGAATTCTTTATAGAAAATGCCCAATACCTGGAAGATGCAGGTAAAGACAATTACTATGGCGATTTCACTTTTGCAGGTGATGACAAGTATCAAGGATGCACATATATTGGAAATGTAACTGTGATTCCAAATTAAATTTTTAAAAAAAATTTAAAAAAAATAGAAAAATTATTAAAAAATAGAGCTATTAATTTAGCTCTAAAAACTTATTTTATTAAAATGATAATTAGTTTTGAACTTTTTCTTCTAAAACTTCTTTTTCTTCATCGTCCAAAACTTCAAGAGCAGGTTCCTCTAACTCTTCATCCTCTAAGACTTCAAGAGTGGCTTCCTCTTCATTAGAATCAATATCATCGATTTCCTCTTCTTTAGGCAATTCTTCAATGGATTTCGTATCATCCTTATCATCGTTTCTAGATCTTGCAAGTGCAAATGCCTTATCTAAAACGCTTGTTCCAAACATTGTAAGGAATATCAATCCTATAAATGTAGTCATCCAGAATGAAATCAACCTTTCAACAACAGTTGCTGCAGCACTTAAAGATGCAGTAATTCCTGCATTTGCATAGAAGAGGATCATTATACCATCTACAGCACCGAGACCACCAGGAAGGAGTGGCACCATACCTACAAAGGATGCTAGAATAAACACTTCACCAATGATGATTGGGCTGACTTTTGCTCCGAATGCTAAAAAGACCACATAAACCCTTAATATTTCAAAAATCCAAATCACAAAGGATAATGGGAGTGCATAATATATGATGGACTTTTCTCTAAGCAATGCGTTCATTCTAGCTTGGAAAGTTTTAACAGCATCAATAATTCTTTCTTCAGTGCCCTCATTGAATTTCTTATAGAATCTGCTAACAATTTTAATAATCCATGAGGTGAGCTTAACACCAAAAGCTTCATTGATACATACATAAAGCAGTAAAATAACTCCTACTGTAATTAGAGTGACCATAATCACAAGGAAAGCAATCAATTTAATATCCAATGAAAAGGTAAAGATTATTCCAATGATTGTCAAGATAGCAAGTATAACAAATGGAAATGTATCTAAAGCCCTATCCGCAATTACAGTGGCAAAAGTGTCTTCAAATTTAAAATGTCCCTCTTTTGCCAAAAGATAAGCCCTTACAGGTTCTCCACCACCACGACCACTTGGAGTTATGTTGTTTACAGCCAAGCTCACTAAAACCATAGGGAGTGATTTTTTTATTCCAAGATCCATATCAGCTGTCTTGTTGATGATGTTCCATCTCCATGTGTATAAAAAATAAGTAAAGATTTGTATAACAATAGCTAATAAAACAAGCCATAAATTAGATAGTTTTAGAGCTTCAATGACTTCATCTATACCAATGAAATACAGCATGACAGCCATTATTGCCAAACCAAATAATAAGAATATCAGGACTTTCTTGTTTTTCATCTTATCAACTACTGTTCTTTAATTAATAAATGATTTTAAAAATTCATGATTTAAAAAATTATCATCATTAATGATAAAATAATCTCATCAATAGAATATTTAATAAATCTTTTATTTAAAATTATATATTTAAC
>JAZNRM010000121.1:0-2833 GCA_045590695.1 Methanobrevibacter sp. | reverse complement strand
TTTGATTTTTTTGTTTTTAAAGCAAAATTGTCAAGTTAAGAAATGTTTAGGGTGGTCTTTATTGTTTGCTTGTAAAAGTCAAATGATAAACATTGGGTTTGGAAAAATTGAAAATTTTTCCGCTATGTTTTTAGAATAATTCAATGTGAAAATTATACTTGTAAAAATATGATTTTAGGATTGCTCTAAAGTGTGAGGTGAAATGATTTCAAGTAAGAATCTCACATTGCTTTTAGCAGTTTTGATCATGGGATTTTGTTTGATCTCATCAGTTTCTGCTATGGATATTGATGATTCTGCATCCGTATCCGATTCAGATGATTTATCCGATTCTAGCGTCTCACTTAGGGCTGATGAAAATAGTGTCAGTGATTCCAGTCTAAATAGTGTGGATTCAGATGCTGGTTCAAGCAATGTAAATTCAGAAAATGAAGTTTTAAGTACTGATAATACTGTAGAAGATTCTGATTTGGAATATGATTCAAGCATTAAGAGTGGCAATAACCTATTAGGTGCATCTTCCCAATCTGACAGTGATGTTTTGCAGGCTACTGCAAAAACAAAAACCACTCTCAAGGGAAGTTCAAGTACCGTTTACAGAGGTAACTCATACACACTTACATTAACTGACAATAAAGGCAAAGTCTTGTCTGGTCAAAAGGTCAGTTACAAGGTTAACGGAAAAACCTATACATTGACAACAGACTCAAAAGGTTCAACTTACCTTCAAATCAATTTAAAGGAAGGCAAATACACCATGGTCTGTTCATATGGAGGATCAAGCGCTTATGCTGCCTCAAGTTTTTCTGTAACACTATCTGTATTGAAGAATCCTAACGCTTTCTCCATAAAGGAAATCGAGGATGCAGCTACAAATGTAAAGAATTATGTTGCAAAGAACAAGAAATTGCCAAGCACTGTGAAGGTAGGAAGCAAAACTCTTAAGATATCTGAGTTCAGCTATCTTGCTTCAAAAGCGATATCTAACCTTAATTCAAATAAAAAGGGAGATATCCTATTAGTGTCTGGAATTTCAAATAGAAACTCTTCTGCACATTCATTTAAATCTACTGTATATAAGGCTCAGTATCTAGATTTGGCTAAAAAGACAATTTCAAGAATTGAATCTAAAAAGGCACCATCTACTTACTGGTCTGTTAAGGACACATCTGGCAAGGTTATCGGTAAGGCAAATTTCAATTTATACACATATTGCTTTGCTAAGATTTTAGATTTCCATAAGTCTAAGAACTACTTGCCGAATTACTGTACTTTTAACAGTGCTGATTTTGCTCCGGCTAAAAAGGCTACAACTCTCAAAGGAAGTTCAAGCACAATTACCAGAGGAAAATCATATAAGCTCACTTTAACTGATAGCAAAGGCAATGTCCTTTCAGGTCAAAAGGTTAGCTTCAATATTAAAAGCAAAACATACACTTTAACTACAGATAAGAAAGGTTCCGCTTATCTTCAAATTAATTTGAAAGAAGGAAAATACCCTATGGTCTGTTCCTATGCAGGATCTTCTAAATATAAGGCATCAAAATTATCTGTAAGCTTGACTGTATTGAAAAACCCTAACTTTTTCACACTAAAGGAAATTGAAGATGCATCTACAAAGGTAAAGAATTATGTTGAAAAGAACAAGAAAATGCCTAATACTGTAAAGGTAGGAAGCAAAACTCTTAAGATATCTGAGTTCAGCTACCTTTCATCAAAGGCGATATCCAACCTTAATTCCAATAATAAGGGAGATATCCTTCTTGTATCTGGCATTAAAAACCGTAATTCCTCTGCACATTCATTTAAAGCTACAGTTTATAAGGCTCCATACGTAGATTTAGCTAAAAAAACAATTTCAAGAATAGAATCTAAAAAAGCACCTTCAACTTACTGGTCTGTTAAGGACACATCTGGCAAGGTTATCGGTAAGGCAAATTTCAATTTATACACTTATTCATTTGCTAAGATTTTAGATTTCCATAAGTCTAAGAATTACTTGCCTAATTACTGTACTTTTGACAGCAGTGCTTTTACCCCTGCTAAGAAGGCTACAAGCATTAAAGCCGGTTCAAGCAGCATTAAGAAAGGGGATACCTATTCTGTGACATTGGTTGATGATAATGGCAAAGGTTTAGCTAGTCAGAAAGTAACCTTCACAATATCTGGAAAGTCCTATGATAAGACAACTGACTCAAAAGGAGTGGCTTCACTTAAGATTAACTTAAATGGAGGAACCTACTCTGTAGTCTCTTCATATGCAGGATCTTCCACATACAAGTCATCAAAATTATCTCAAAGCGTAACTGTAAAGGATTCAAATACATTCACTTTAGGTGAAATCGAAGCAGCCGCTACCAATGTGAAGAAATATGTTGATAATAATGATGTATTACCTAGTACTGTTACAGTCGCAAGCAAGAAATTAAGTATTTCACAATTCTCATATCTAATGACTAAAGCTGTCTATAATATTAATGCTGGTAACAAAAATGCAATTGCTCTTCCAAGTAGCTTGTCCACTTGTAAATCCGAAGGGGATTCAATGGACGCTACAGTTTACAAGGCTCAATATGTTGACTTGTCAAAAAGAGTATTGTCTTTTGCGGAATCAAACAAGGTTCCCCCTGTTTACGCTAAGGTTTATAGTAGTTCTGGTAAATCTTTAGGTAATGCAGAATTTGATTTATACACTTATTCATTTGCTAAGATTTTAGATTTCCATAAGTCTAAAAATGCTTTGCCTAATTACTGTACTTTCGAAAGTTCTGTATTCAAAGGAGTTGTAGTTCCTCCAATTAATGTCTCATCTAAAATACCTTATAATTCCAGT
>JAZNRM010000120.1:0-2967 GCA_045590695.1 Methanobrevibacter sp. | reverse complement strand
AATATAATTATGAACTTTTGAATTTAACTCCAAAAATCTTAGAATCTAAACTTAAATCATTTTCAATTGCTGAAAGTACAGTAAATCAATTATGTGCTTCTTTGAATGCAGGGAAAAATATCATTCTTGATGGAACTCCAGGGACTGGTAAAACAGAACTTGCAATTAAATTTTCAACTGCAGCAAGTGAAAATAATTTCATGGATGGTTATATTTTAACTACTGCTACTTCAGACTGGTCTACATTTGACACTATCGGTGGATTAATGCCTAATGAAAAAGGAGAATTATTCTTTTATCCAGGTAAATTCCTTGATGCAATTGCAGAAAACAAATGGCTTATTATCGATGAAATAAATCGTGCAGATATTGATAAAGCCTTTGGCCAATTATTCACAGTGCTTTCAAAGCAAGATGTGGAGTTGCCATACAAAGAAAATGATAAACCTATTAAAATTAAACTTTGGGATGAAAACTACTCCAAATATGATGTTGAAAAATCTACATATTTCATAGGTAATAATTGGAGGATCATTGGAACAATGAATGTGGATGATAAAGATAGCTTATTTGATTTATCATATGCATTTATGAGAAGATTCATGTTTATTGAAGTTGATTTGCCAGAGGAAAATGCATATAAAAGACTCATCAGAATGTGGTCTAATGACTTGTCAGAAGAATATTTAAATAAATTGTTAAGAGTTTATGATGTCATTAAGTTTAGAAAATTAGGTCCCGCTATATTTAAAGATATGATTGAATATATTAAATTCAGAGATGAAATAAGTGACGACAGCACTGATTTAATCCTTGCAGAAGCCATCAGCTCTTATATAGTTCCTCAATTTGAAGGACTTAATAGAAATAAGGTTGAGCAAATTCGAAAACTTATTGGTGACATTGGATTGTCATCATATTTGGATGAAGAATTGGAAGCATTGATTCCTAAATTTTAATTAATTTTAGATATTATAATTTTATAGATTATATATTTATATTAATTATTTTATGGCTATTTTTAATTTAACGAATTGGATATGAAAATATTAATAAATGGTTGAATACATATGTATGAAGTTGTAGCAAAAGAAAGTTCTCATAAAAAATCACAGATTATTGGAACTTCGAATGATGTGGAAATCAAATCAAAGGATATCAATGACCATTATAAAGTCACTGAATACAATATTGATTTAATTTATAATGAAATAAAGGAATTTATTCATTATTATCTCTTTTCAGGTGAAGTCAGCAGTAATTTCATCATCAAAGTCCAAGATCTATTTGAAATGGATGATGATGATTTAAGACCTTAAAGACAGTGCATTTCTTGTTAAGTGATGAAGTCAGTGACTTAATTGAAATATTGCCTTATCTGCTTAGAAACCTTTCCCATTCAACTCAAAAGAAAAAGGAAGAGTTTAATGGTATTGTTAGAGGCAGAATAGATTGGAATGCAACTCTTAAGACTAGATATTCCAAAGGATATAATGATCCTAGTCTATTTGTTTGCTCTCCACCTTCCAAGTTCTATGACTTGGAAGAGAATCAGCTATTGAAGTTTGTATTGAAGAAAATTATTAGCTTGAAGAACAACTATCTTGATTTTGTGGATTATACAAAAAACGATGAGGAAAATCCATTTGATGTAGAGAACCTGTCTAAGGAAAAGAATTGGTATGAGATAGTTGGAAACAATTATAAGATGGCTAAAAAGACATTAAGAAAAGTCTATTTTGATGACATTTCTGATGTTAAGGTTATTAAGGCTAAGCATATCAGAAAAGCATTTAAGAACAGGAATGTTCTTTATCATAGGGTAGCTAAGGCATTCATGCTTTATGAGGATTTATTCATTAATGAGGATATTGAACTTCTTAAGGATTTGGTGGAACATAGGTTGATTAGAGCTACCAATCCTAACAAATTGTATGAGATTTATATATTCTATTCAATTGTTAAAATGTTGCCAAGTCCTGAATTAAGGTTATTGCATGGTGGAAATGATTATTCAACTTGTGATGTGCTTGAGGATGGAACTAAAGTGACTGTTCATTATCAATACCTTCCAAAACCACTTCAGGAAGTTTCCCAGTATGCCGAAATTCTTAGAAATTATAGCATTCAGTGGGCTTATAGGGCTCCGGATATTATTTTAGAGTTTGAGAAGGATGGAAAAATAACTTATAGGATAATTGAAGTTAAGAACAGTAGCAGCACCAATTATGTGAGAGATAGCGTTTATAAGGTTATGGGTTATTATAAGGACTTTGAGAGGATTTTGTATAATTCTGATGCTACATTTTTTGATAATTGTCCTGTAGTTCTTGTTACTTGGGGTGGAATAAGGATTAAGAAGGATTATGATCCATTCGGGGATAGTATAATTGTTCTTAATAGGAAAGAGTTTTTAGATAATTTGGATAAGTTGATTGAATTGAAATAAAGTGATACTGTGATTGGAAATATTGATGTAGGGACTGTATTAGATAATGAATTTATTGTTATTGCGAAATATGGGGGAGAAGGAAAATCTGGTTTTGGTACTGTTTTTATTATTTACAATGATGATTTAAAAAAAGCTTTAGCAATGAAGACATTACAAGATAAATATCTTTATAATGAAGAAGCTATAGAAGATTTTAAGAAAGAATCTTTAATTTGGACAGAACTAAAACATCCAAATATTGTTGAAGCATATGGTTTAGATATTATTGATGGTAGGTTATTTATTATTATGGAACCTATTTTTAGTATTATGGGTAAACAATCATTAGAACATTATTTTTTCGAAGATTTATCTGATTATAAAATTTATAAATTGGATTATTGCAATTATGTTAAAGTTGAAATATACAATCCAGTTTTGAATTTTAAGATGCTTGAAGACATAAAGAATGAATATTGTGCTATCATGTTTTTTGAAATAAAAGGTGATGGATATAATAGATTGGTAATAACATT
>JAZNRM010000119.1:0-2177 GCA_045590695.1 Methanobrevibacter sp. | reverse complement strand
CAATATCCTAAAAATTTATTCCTTTTAAATCACAAGAATTATTTTCTTATAAAAATATCAAGATCCATTATTTTTAAATCAAAAAACAATGAAAAATAGAAATTTTAAAAAAAGTAGAGAAAAGTTATTCAATAAACTTTTCCTACTTTGATTACTGATTTTTATGCAGTAGAGTTAGTCATGGTCCAGTCGTATACGTTACTGAATAAGTCTCCACCGTGAGGTTGCAAGAGAGCGGTGTCATTGGAAATGTCCACTCTGTCATTTACGAAGTAACCATATTTGATTTCACCTAACCATAACCATGCTGCATCACCTTTAGCAGAAATACCAGTAGAACCGTCCCAAGATACTGCAGCCCAATCTTTGTATGAAGCTTCACGAGATTCAGCCATTGCAGCATCTATATGAGCATCAATTGCACTATTATTTATTCCAATAACATTTGATGGGGAAGCACTGTGATATCTTGCACCAACATCACTAGGGTCTGTGGAACCATATCCATAAACTACTCCTTGAGAGAATTTATTTGGATTGATTTCATCCCATTCAGCACCGATAGCTTCTATTTCAATACCGAATTCTTTAGCTTGTTCGGATACTCCTAAAGATAATGCTTGTCTTTCAGGTGCACCTGGAGGATAGTATATCTTGAATGATGCTTTTGTGCCATCTTTTTCTCTTATTCCATCACCGTCAGAGTCAACCCAACCAGCTTCTTCTAAGGTTTTGTTAGCAAATGCAACGTCACCGTCTTCAATTGCTGCATCTGGGTTAGCCCAAGGTAATTGGTGAGCAACACCGTCGTAGGATGGAACACCTAATCCGTTTAATGCACCGTCAGCTAATGCAGTTCTGTTAATACCATAGTTCAATGCTTTTCTTATCGCAATGTCAGAAGTTACATTGTTACCAATAGCATAATTGTCTTCTTCGGTTACTTTTCCAGTATCTGGTACATTAGGTAATGAAATACCACGAACATCAATGGTATCCATTAAGTACATTGTGTAACCGTCAATCTTTTCTTTACCGTATTCGAGAGGTACTGCTACGATATCAGCTTCTCCGTTTTTAGCTAAGTTGAATGCTGCTTCGTTTTGAGCAAAGAGAATGGTTATTTTTTCAACTTCTGGCATTTTTCCGTAGTAGTCAGGGTTTTTCTCTAAGATAACTTGTTGACCTTTGTCCCATTGTACAAATTTGTATGGTCCAGAACCTACAGGGTTTTCACCGTAAGTTTCATTGTTGTATGAATCAGAAGGAACAATACCGATGTAAGCTAATTTATCTAAGAAAGTGGAATCGGATTTGTTTAAATCAAATTCTACAGTGTAATCGTCTACAGCTTTAGCTTCATTTAAAGCAGATAAATCTAAGCTTGCACCACTTTCTTTTGCTGCATTGAATGTGAATACTACATCCTCAGCAGTCAATGGTGTACCATCAGTAAACTTGACATCATCTCTTAAGTTAACAGTATACTTTGAATAGTCAGAATTGATTTCATAGTCTGTAGCCAAATCATTTGTGTAAGTACCTTCAGTAGTCATTTTCAATAAGGTACTTTGAATCAATGGCTCTGCATAATAGTTCCAACCTGCAATCGGATCGAAACCAGCTTCTGGTTCTCCACCGTGACTGTAAGCTGCAACTACAATTTCACCAGGTCCTCTTTCAGTAGTGCCCCCTCCCATAAGAAGGGCACCACCAATGAGTACGAGAATAATTGCGATTATCGCACCAATTATATATTTCTTATTCATATTAAGACTCTCCTTAAGCTAAAGTAAAATAAGTATCAAATTTCAATCTTAATTTTCACTATATTATAAACTAATTAATTTAAATGAGAATATGAAAATTAAAATTAAGTACCTTGATACTTTAGAAAAAATAATTATTAGCGAATAGATATAAAAAAATTCAAAAATAGGAATGCTTATTGCGTTTTTAAACTAAAAAACATAAAGAATACAAATTTGACTATTTAATATCATCAATAATAATTATTTAAAAGAAGCAATACATCAATAAATGTTGATTCAGATAACCTTGAAATAACAAAGTTTACTATAAGCCACCAATTAGTTCAATGAATGCATCGCTCCAACATTCAAAAACCCCTTAAAAAGGATTAAAGAACTTTTTCTAAATTTTTTAAATAAAAAAAT
>JAZNRM010000118.1:0-2526 GCA_045590695.1 Methanobrevibacter sp. | reverse complement strand
TATAAATATATTATATTTTAATATTTTATTATTATAAACGGAGGAAATACATGCTTCTATTAATAAGTCCAATAAACCATGAAGAAGCTCTTGAATCTATTAAAGGTGGAGCAGATATTGTTGATGTTAAAAATCCTAAAGAAGGTTCCCTTGGTGCTAATTTCCCTTGGGTAATTAAGGATATCAGAGAACTTACTCCTGATGACATGCTTGTAAGTGCAACTTTAGGAGATGTTCCATACAAACCTGGAACCGTGTCTTTAGCTGCTATGGGTGCATTGGTTTCTGGTGCAGATTACATTAAAGTAGGATTATACGGTCCAAGCAACTATGAGGAAGCTTTAGAAGTAATGGAAAACGTAGTCAAGACTGTAAAAGATACAGATCCTAATGCTATTGTTGTTGCTTCCGGTTATGCTGATGCTCATAGAGTTGGAGCTGTAAGTCCATGGGATATTCCTAAAGTGGCAAGAGATGCTGGAGCAGACTTAGCTATGTTAGACACTGCTGTAAAAGATGGACACACATTATTTGATTATTTGGATATTGATGATTGTAAAAAATTCACTGAAGAAGCTCACAGTTACGGTTTAAAAGTTGCTTTAGCAGGCTCAGTTAAAAAAGACCAATTAAAACCATTATATGACATTGGCTGTGATGTCGTAGGTGTTAGAGGAGCTGCTTGTGTAGGTGGAGACAGAAACACCGGTCACATAGACAGAACCGCTGTAGCTGAATTAAAAGAATTGGTTAAGTCATTTGAAGAATAATTTCAAATATTTTTAAGCAGATGTTAACGATTATCTTAATTTTCTTAAATTAGGATAATTTTTTTTAAATCATTTTCATGATTTTCAATTATAATTTTTATTTTTTTATAATTTTTAGGAGGAAAAAGATTGCAATTTTCAGATAAGATATACAATGCAAAACCTGGTTACACTTATGATGATTTTTTATTAGTTCCTAACGCTTCCTGGATTGAAGCAAAGGATGTAGAAACTAAAGTAAACTTAACTAAAGACATCCAATTAAACATCCCTATTATGAGTGCTGCAATGGATACAGTTACTGAAGCTAATTTAGCTATTGCACTTGCTCAAGAAGGAGGTGTCGGTGTAATTCACCGTAACATCACTCAAGAGGCACAAGTGGAAGAGGTTAAAAAAGTAAAAAGCGCTGAAGACATTACCGTACGTGATGTAGTGACCATCAGTCCTGAATCTTCCATTGAAACTGTCCAAGACATTATGGAAAACGAATCTGTAAGCGGTCTTCCTGTTATTGAAAATGAGAAGATTGTAGGAATCATCTCAAAAAGAGATGTAAGGCCATTCTTAAAGTCTGATTCTAAAAAATTAGTAAAGGACATAATGACCTCTGAAGTTGTTACAATCAAAGAGAACACCCCTTCTGAAGAGGCATTGGATATCGCTTATGAAAACAAGGTTGAAAGATTGCCTGTTGTAAGTGAAGATGGTGAATTAGTAGGTATTCTCACAATTAAAGATATTTTAAATCAAGATCAGCATCCTAACGCTGCAGTTGATAAGAAAGGTAAATACTTAGTTGCAGCAGCTTGTGGTCCTTTCGATTTGGACAGAGCTATGGCATTGGATGAAGCTGGAGCAGACATCATTTCAATTGACTGCGCTCATGCTCATAACATGAATGTAGTTAAATTTGCAGAAACCATTAAGGACAATATCGATGCAGACTTATGTATGGGTAACATTGCAACCCGTGAAGCTGCAGAAGACTTGATTGCTCATGGTGCAGATGGCCTTAAGGTAGGTATTGGTCCGGGTTCCATTTGTACTACTCGTATTGTAGCAGGTATTGGTGTGCCACAAGTTACAGCTATTGCAGAAGTGGCAGATGTTGCTAGCGAAGCTGGTATTCCTGTCATTGCTGACGGAGGACTTAGATACTCTGGTGACATTGCAAAAGCTATTGGTGCTGGTGCAGATGTTGTAATGCTTGGTAACTTGCTTGCAGGAACCTTGGAAGCTCCTGGTGACATTGTTACCATGAATGGTAGAAAATACAAGACCTACCGTGGAATGGGTTCCATTGGAGCTATGACTGGTGGATCCGGTGGTGGAGCTGACAGATACTTCCAAGAAGTGGATAAAGGCACCCACATGAAACATTCAAAATTGGTAGCTGAAGGAGTAGAAGGTGTAGTTCCATATAAGGGAACTGTAGCTGAAGTTGTCTTCCAATTGGTAGGAGGATTAAAGTCTTCCATGGGCTACTGTGGTGCTCGTGACATTCAAACCATGAAGGAAGTTGCTCGTTTCGTTAGAATCACTGCAAGTGGTATTAAGGAATCACATCCTCATGAATTGATGATCACTAACGAAAGTCCAAACTATCCAAATTTTGAATAGTTTGAAATATGATTTTGAATTTAGAATAATTTTGTCTTATTCTATTTTCTTTTTCTTTATATCATTTTTATTTTGATTTGTTATTTTTTCAAATCAAATAATTCTTTTTTTACAATTCTAAATAGAATTGCTT
>JAZNRM010000117.1:0-1795 GCA_045590695.1 Methanobrevibacter sp. | reverse complement strand
GAAACTCCAGTTTCCGCAAGACGTCATTTGGCCAAGCCTCTGATTCGCATGAATTTGAAATGACTATGGCTTTTTAATAATTGCCTTTTTTCATTTTTCTCTTCCATTTCCTATGTTTTTTCCATAATTGTTGAACCTAGTTATCTTGTATTTATCATTATTTATCACTATTAATCATTATTTATCATTTTTGAGGAAAAAATAGATTAGTTTATAAGTAATAAACTAAAAACTAGAATTAAAAGACTTTTTTTTAATTAAGAAAATATTATTAATATAATTGGGAGTGATTTTATTACTGATCAATCTTCACATCCATTTAGGGAAAAAACTGATAGGGCGATAAAGAAGAGACCTCCATGGAAGGAGTATAATTTACATATTGTCGTGTTTATTTTAGTTATTATTTCAATGTTCATTGGAGTAAAAGAGATTAAGATAACAGATACTATCAGTGTTTTACTATTGCCATTGATCTATGCATTAGTTATGGGATTAGGTCTTTATTTGGCAAAACCTATTAAGTTTGTAGGCAGTAAGCAATCTAAGGTAGCTGAAGGTGCTATGGTTTTATTCATAGGTGTTCTAATTGCTAAATTAGCTATTTCAAGTGGACAATCCATTAATATTATTTTTCAGGTAGGTCCTGCTTTGGTTTTACAGCTTTTAGGTGATTTAGGTACCCTTATTGCATTGCCTGTTGCTTTGCTTTTAGGATTTAGAAGAGAAGTTATAGGTATGGCAAGTTCCATTTGTCGTGAACCTAACTTAGGAGTTATCATTGATAAATACGGTTTCAAATCCCCTGAGACTCGTGGAGTTTTGGCTATTTTCGTAATTGGATCAATTATCGGTACTCCTTATATCAGTTTTCTTTCAAGCATATGTGTTTCACTCATACCATTCCATCCATATGCATTTGCTATGGCGTCTGGTATAGGTAGTGCAAGTATGAATGCTGCGGCATTGGTTCCATTAGTGCATACTTACCCTGCTATGGCTACTCAATTGGAAGCTTTTGCAGGATGCAGTAATATTCTTTCATTCTGTTTAGGAATTTACATGTGTATTTTCATTTCCTTGCCTATTGCAGAAAGATTGTATAAATGGCTTTCTCCAATTTTAGGTAAAGATGATGAGATTACTATTGATGATGAATACGCCATTGAAGGGGTAAAAGATGATAAGTATGCTGCTTCAGAAGATTTAAGTTCAGGTAAGCTTAAAAGATGGGCTACATTCCTTGTAATATTTTCATTTATTGTTGCTATTGGTAATTTCGTAGGTTATAAAACACCAATAAGCGATGTGTTCATTGGAATGCTTTTGATTTCACTTATTACAATTATAGGAATGTCTCTTGAAAGGATTATTCCATGGAATATCCAATCTATCATTTATATAAGCTTAATTGGTATCATAGTTGCTATTCCAGGTGTTCCAACTGCTGATTTTATAGTTCATTATGTTTCTCAAATTGAATTGACTACAATATGCACTGCATTTTTAGCATATGTAGGTATTGCAATCGGTAACGATTGGGAAGAGTTCAAGAAGATCGGTTGGAAAGGAATCATTATTGCTATGATTGTAATTACTGGAACTTACCTTGGCTCTGCAAGCATTGCAAATGTGGTTTTATTGTTAACAGGAATGATTTAAGAAATCTATCTTCAAAATCATCCATTTGTTTTCTTTTTTTATTTTTTAATTATTTTTTAATTATTTTAATTATTTTTTAATTATTTTTTAATTATTTTTTTATAATTTTTTTTTAAAATCCCAATCAAATTTG
>JAZNRM010000116.1:0-2009 GCA_045590695.1 Methanobrevibacter sp. | reverse complement strand
AGTACTCCGTTTCTGCAGGTTCTTCTTCAAACAGATAATAGTGGGCGGCTGTAATGAAGCCAACGGGCTGACCCTTTACTTTGCGAACATCATTGAATTTTGTTCCTGGCACTTCTTTTGTATCAAATCTAAAGCGGTTTTCATAGTATATTATCCCCTTGTTCCTGTCTTTCCCTTTTATTATTTGATAAGTTCTTACAGCATAGTAAAATGATCTTCCATCTGTATCAATATTCAAGGTGGGATGAAGAAATAACAGCCTGTCTCTGCCATCTTCTACCCTGACCAGTCCAAGAAAATAATGCTTTTCTGGGACCCATGACACTCCCTCCATCATTTCTTTTGTGTCATTCATTCTGTTTCCCGGCACAAGCACCCAATAGAATGTGTCCCCATTGACAGCCTCCTTGAAGACCCTTGTTTCTTCAAGACACACATTCTGTTCGGGAAAGTGCCTTCCTTCCAAATGACTAAAACTTATCTTCTCACAGTAGTCAAATACTTCCTTGTGATTTTCCATGAACTTTTTTGTTTCGGCTTCTGTCAGCTCATTCATCAACTCCCATTCCGTCGGCACGAGGGCTTTCATTGTCGGCGCCTGGGCGTGCAGGCTGCTGCCAATCAAAATTGTCAGCAAGAAGAATTTAAGTTTATTCATAATCCATGTCCCCCATTTGAACATTCAAGAATGATAATTCGTCTGTAGTATAGATAAGCTCATTGATTTTTACTAGCGGATAAAGGTCTATTGACTTGTAATCAATAAATCGTCTCCTCCTGATTTTCCATCTGTCGAATCAACTCAATGTTCTTCCGCTCAATTTCCGTAAAATCTGACTCGGAGAAGTTTGGGTTTGGCTTGTACCAGCTGAACCCAGAGAAATATTCCTTCAAATCCTGGGACTTGAAATCATATCCGTGGATTGCGTAGAAGGCGTTCCGCAATAATCTTAGTTGGTCGTTGGACAAGAAAAACAGGTCTTGTTGCTTTATAAGTTTTGTCCTAATTATTGGATAATAAAAATATGATTCTTCATCAAATCCAAAATTATAAATTTGTAATTTAATCTTGCAAGGTTCTTCACCATCTCTCTTCGCAATGCATTTGAAATCATCATAGGAGAATTCTTTTTTCCATGTATTATTATGATATTTTTGAATTGAATAAATATTATTAAAAGAAATAAATTTTCTATCATCTTGATTTTCTAATATAAGGAAATATTTTGTAAAATTATTTATTTTGTCAGAGTAATATGTATATGTAGTTTCTGACTCAATTATATTTATAATACAATCATTTGAATAAGAAATTTCTATTACCGTATCCTTTTTGCTTAAAAAAGAGAAAACTACTTTCCCTGAAAGTCGTTTATCAAAGAAATCGTTGTTGTCGAAAGTAATTACTTTGCCATCATATATGATCTCGTAGGAAATTTTTTCCCCATTTATACATATATTTAAATCTTTTGGAATAGGAAAAGTTTGTTGAAATGAGCCAGTAGCTCCACTACCTGTAAAAGTAAGTCTTGCATCAACTCTAATATTTTCCTCTTCAAAATCGAATTGGTAAATCGTTTGAATTTTTATTCCGTTTGCCTTACATATTTCGTTCTTTAAATAAAAATTATCAGTTCCTTTCAATGCTATAGGCGACACTCTATAACCTTCTATTCCGTCTATAAATGGATGTGCATATAATAAAAATGAAACAAAGAGTAATACAATAATATTTGATAATCGTTTTAGTACCATAAGCAAATTCTCCCAACTGTGGTGCTAGAAAGAGAAATCCCCGCATGCCTAAATGGGCCTTTAGGAGATTACCAAATTATTTTACTTCAGACACTCAGATGATAACAATCGTCTCCTCCTGATTTTCCATCTGTCGAATCAACTCAATGTTCTTCCGCTCAATTTCCGTAAAATCTGACTCGGAAAAGTTTGGGTTTGGCTTGTACCAGCTGAACCCAGAGAAATATTCCTTCAAATCCTGGGACTTGAAATCA
>JAZNRM010000115.1:0-12087 GCA_045590695.1 Methanobrevibacter sp. | reverse complement strand
TTTAAAAAGATTAAAATTGAAATTGAGAAAGATTTAAATATTATTTTTAATAATAAAGCTATCAATGAAGATAAATGATAAAAATAAAGAATATTCAGAGGATAAAAAACTTGAAAATAACTCTATAAAAAAGGAATTTTTAGATGATGAAAAGGGAAATTTTTCAATTATCATAACAAGCTTGATTCTAATTGGCTTCTTGTTATTGTCAATAATCGTCTTAAATACTGCGATTAATCAGAAAATGGAAAATGGAGAGATTGTTTCTTCCAATAATTTTCAATATATTGTAAATGACTACATAAGAAACCTTCCGCTTATTGAGCGTGAAGCGTTAGTAGAGCTAAGCGAAGAGGTTTTAAAAAACAAAAGGCCATGTTTGGATTCAAAAAGGGACTTGAAGGAAATGATTGATGAAAAATTAAGTGCAAAAAATCAAGAATACTATGATAACTACAATATCCAAATCAATTCATCATTGATAGCTATTGAAAATACGTCTAATCCCTTCTCATACAAGTTCAAGACACATGTTTCATGTGTTAAAGGGGATTATTCCTTTGAAAGAATCATATCATCTGATGTGGATTGCATCAATTTAAAGGATCCTGTTCCTCTTCTCTACTTGAAAGATCATTATGGCCTTTCCTACAATGACAGCTCTTACAGTTATGGAAATTCCTTGTCTGAATTCTTAAGGGATAATGATATCGAGAATTACTCTTATTATATCAATGCCACCTCTCCCTTGATTATAAGAAAATGCCCATATGACCCATACAAGCATCATGGGGATGACAATGGAAAAGTTATGAAAAACTGCAGGGACAATGGATATTATCATGAAAGCAGAGATGGAGCATGCTATCTATGCAGACTTGAAGGGAAAGGTGGATGTGAGCATTACGGCTTTGAAACATTTATAAATCCTCAAAAGACAAATGAAACAGGCCGTGTTTCAGCTTGCGGATCAGACCATGTGATATTCAGTGATGACATTTATTCAGGAGTAGAAGTCATCTACAATAGTGAAAATGGATTGAATGAGATTCTGTATCTTGACCCACATGGCCATAAGGTCAAGTATGGAATGAGTGGATTTTAGGAGTTGTGGTGATGAAGGATTTAATTAAAGACCAGTACGGCCTCCTATACTCAAGTGAACTCTTGTTATCAATAATACTGCTTATTTTCATAATAGGAATAGTGGCCAATTTAAGTGATGACCTTAATGAAAGAGTGTTGAGTGAAGAGGAGATGTCATCCCTTGAAGCAATTGCTATTGAGTCATCGGATTATCTTTTGAATAATCCTGGAAATCCTGAAAATTGGGAAGATGATGATGGATTGAATAATGGAATTGTTTCAAAGAAAATAATTCCTGGTCTTGCCATCAAAAATAAGGATATTGATAATGGTGAGTTTTTTGATGAAAGTGCAAGTGATGAAATGATAATGTCAAATGCAATTTCATACAATAAGCTGATTAAGGTAAAAAACAATTACGATTCACTTGTAGATGGAAACATGTTTAATGATAGTGTTCATAGTTCAATGGCTATTTATCCTTTAAACAGTAAATTAAGGCCTATAAAGATAGGATATGATTTTGGTAATGAAGATGATAATATCAATGATAATGACATTGTAACAGTGAATAGAACAGTGAAATGTGATTTCTATTCCAGCTTTGTAATGTATAATTTCAATGACTTTGAACTGTATGGAGATGATTACAACAAAGATGTGTTTTGTAATCATGACACCAATTCTAATTTAACTAATCATTCAAATGATGGAAGATCTCTTTGGATATGTAAAAACTTTAGAGTCTATAAAGAATCTTTAGATGAGTACAATTATTATCTGATAAGTGATGAATCTTTAAAAAACTCAGGTACTAACTGGATTTTGGAAAGCTTGAATAGAACAAGTGAAAATAATCAAATATTAAATCGTGAAGTAATTGATTTAAATCCCTACTTTTTGAAAGATTTGGAAAATTCCTCTAGTGAGATTTATTCCATACACTTTAATGTTCCTAAAAATAGAATTGATGATTTTAAAACAATTTTAGTGGCCATTCCAAAGAACGTGACTGATGTTTTAATATCGAATGATGAATTGAGTTACGATTACTTTAGAGTGCAAGATGTGAATTTTATTTTAAAAATAGGATATAAATAGTCAATAAATTAATAAAAAATTGAAAAATAAGTTAAAAAAAGAAAAAAAGATTTTTGCTCTCAGTTGGGGTAAAAAATTTTGGTCCAGGTTTTGCGCTCCGAAGGAGCGGAAAAGCTGGGCTATAAAACACTATACAAATTCTCTTCCAAAAGATCTGTATCAATTTGCAAGTTAATGATATTGGTTCTACCTTTAGCTCTACCTTTAGATACAGTGTTTGTTGAAATGATACCTAACATCTCTAACTCATTTACAAAGTCAAAGATTCTTCTATAGGTAACTGCATCTCCTTTTGAAATCTCCTTATAAGCCTCAAATAGCTTACCTGAAGTGATTTCCTCTCCTTCCTGAGTCAATCTTAAGATAGCTGCAAGAACCCTTTGCTGTTGGGTAGGCAATGTAACAATAACATCCTTTACCTTGTTGTACTCAATGACATCTTTAGCTTCACGTACATATTGGCCTAAAACCTTTTCAGATCCCTTGTCAATTGCAATGTCTCCTGCACTTTCCAACAAGTCAAGAGCGTATCTTGCATCCCCTTCCTCTTTTGCAGCCATGGCTGAACATAATGGAATTACGCTGTCTTCAAGAGTGTTTTCATAAAATGCAAGTTCAGACCTTTCATTCAAGATATCAGCCAATTGCTCTGCATCATAAGGTGGGAATACGATCTCCTTATCCATTAGACTGCTTGCAACTCTTGGCTTAATGAATTGCTTGAAGTTAAGGTAATTACTGATTGACAAAATTGCAATGTTGTCTGTTCTGGTAAGGGTATACAATAAACCGTCCCCATCCTTTTCAAGAAGAATGTCAACTTCGTCTAAAATTACAATCAATATACGGTTTCTTCCAAATACGTTTCTTTTAAGGACGTCTCTAAATGCATTAACAATTTCACCTTTTGTCCAGCCACGATTTGGAACTTCCCTTCCTAATTTTTGACATAAGTAGGTAAGAACCTGATACTCTGTATTGAAATCAGTGCATCTAACATATTCCACTGAAAGTGTAACAGGCTTGTCACGAGCTGCTTCAATCAATTGTTCTCTTGCAAATTTTGCAGCTGCTGTTTTTCCTGTTCCTGTCTTTCCATAAATAGTAATGTTTGATGGGGTAGTTCCTTTCAATGCCTCTACCCAATATCTTGCAATGGCTGTGATCTGTTCTTTCCTATGTGGCAAGTTATCAGGTAAAAAACGATGATCCAAAGGTTTTTTATCCTTGAAAATGTTATCATCCATAGGCAAGTATTCATCAAGCCCTTCGAAAATGTTGTCACTCATATAATCATCTCATAAATAAATAATGTGTTTTTGAAAGTCTGAAATGCAGAACTTCATTAACCCTTTTTAATAAAAATTAAGCATAAGATCTAAAATTAAATTTGAAATTTTAGAAAAATTAAGTTAAATAATATTAAAAAATAGAAATTTTCATTTTCAACAGTAAAATTTCAACTGTATTACTATTGTTTATCAGATAATATATTTAAACTTTTTTATTATTTCAAAATCAAGGAACATTCTCAAAAAATCAAACAATGGAAAAACTTTAATAATATAAGCTAAATTGCAAGTGTAATGAAGAATTTAAAATGATTGAAAATGAGTTTTACAGTTGAAATGATGGTCTATTTCAAAATAAAGTAAAATTTATGTTTTGATTATAATAATTTAACATATTTGTGATAATTTTTTAAAATCAATTGAATTTCATAATCTGTTTTCAATATTTCAACTTGATCATTATTGAATAATGATTTAAGCAGATATGAATAGGTGAAAAGTTAAATATTTGTAAAAAATGGTTAAAAAAAGACAGAGAGTACTGTTTCAAGTGAAAGGAAAATTGGTCAAAAACGAAAATGAAGGGATGTATTTCAAGTGTAAAATTTTTTAGTCAAAAAATCAAAAATAATTATTTAAGCTTTAAATCGTGATTGAAGAGTTTTAATGAAGAATTTTTTCAAAAAAGACAGAGAGTTATTTTTCAAGTGAATACAATTGAAATAGACCCGTCGAGTCTTTCATGACCCTTGAAATCGTTTCACTAGAAACACATCTCTCACTCTCTAAAAATCATGGAAAAAATTGGAATAAAACAGGAAAAATATCAAGAGCATAAAATAGAAAAATTCGTTGAAAAATTAATTAAACAATTAAATTATAAATAATAAAAAATGATAATAAAAAATAAAATAAAAAATATTTAATTATATATCAGATTTATTACTGCTTTTAATAGATCCATATGTCTTGCCAAGAATCCAGATGCATTGAAGCTTTCCCTTGAATACTTTTTTTATTGATTTAATAAGAACATGTTTTGAGAGTCCATCTTCAAATATGTCTTCTGTAATGATGAATCTTGTCAATTGATCATTAGGATGTTCCAATTCAAAATCAAGAAGCATTTCATTCAATGAAAATCTCACATTCCAAATGAATTCCTGATTGATATCTTTAGAAGTGCTTTTGATAATTTCTTGCTCTTCTTGGGAAACCTCAGTTGCACATCCTATTATCAATACGTCCTCTTTTGTTTTAGGATTTATTATGTCCATTGTATTATTGCTTGGAAAGTTAATTATATAATGAAAATTAGCGTTTTCATCATAAATTCTTTCACGGAGAATATCCTCTTCCAATAACCAGTTTCTGACTTGTTGTTCATCTATTGCCATATTATCATCCATTAAATAAGTATAAATTATTAATTTTTTTAATTATATTTTATTAAATTTTAATAAAATTTTTACTATCAATAAATTATATATAGTTTGCTAATATATTTAATTTTAATGATAACTGAACTTTACTCAAATTCAATTTATATGCTGCTTACAATACTTTTGTTTGCATTGGCATTTGATTTGCTGATAGGAGAATTTCCAGCTAAATTACATCCTGTTGTATGGATTGGAAACATCATCAGCTTTTTCAAGAAATACCTTATCAAATATGACAATAAGTTTTCTGGTCTTGTTATTTCTATCTGTGTTATAGCTGTTTCTTCACTTATTGTTTTAGTGCCAATGTTGATCATAAAGCATTTCATCTACCTTAATGATGGAATGATATATCTATTCAAGTTAGTGGCTCTCTTGTTGCTGTCATCAACATTTTCAGTTAAGTTGCTCCTTGATTCTGCACGTGATGTGGGCAATGACTTGAAAAACAACAATTTAAACAAGGCACGTCAGGCAGTGAGCTACTTGGTAAGCAGGAAGACAAGTGAATTGAATAAGGAACATGTCATTTCAGCTGTTATTGAAACATTGACTGAAAACATTCCAGATTCATATGTTTCAACTATTTTTTACTATTCAATTGTAGGTATCATAGCATTTCTTTTAGGATTCAATGATTTCACAGTTGTGATATTGGCTTTACTTGCAGCATTGATCCACAGGGTTGTCGATACAATGGATTCTATGCTCGGATACAAGACAAAGGAACTTTATAACATTGGATATGTTCCAGCACATTTGGATGATATGTTGAATTACATTCCGGCCAGGATTTCTGGATTTTTAATTATAATATCTGCAGCATTTTTAGCTCTCAATTGGAGAGGAGCATATTACATAATGCAAAGGGATGCAAGAAAATGTGACAGTCCAAACTCAGGATATACAATGGCAACAGTTGCAGGTGCATTGAACATTCAGCTTGAAAAAGAGGGAGTCTATACTTTAGGGGACAATTTGCATCCCCTTAAGGTTGAATGCATTGACAAGGCAATAGACATTGCAAGACTCACCATATTCCTGATTACAATATTTTTCTTTTTCGTATTTATGGATTTAATCCTTCTTCAATTATAGAAGAACTATTTTTTAATTTAATTAATTTTTTTTAATTATTTGATTATAACAAAAAGAGTATGGTGTAAAAGGATATTACTTTCTAAGTGATTAATTGATGCAAAAAGAGTTTATAAAAATAAGATAAATGAAGTTATATGATAACTTCATTGATTACAAAGTCCTTGAAGAAAGTCATGTGAATGAGTTCATCTTCCCAGATAAGGCCGGAACCTGATCCGAAATCATTTGAAAACTTGATATTGTCTCCAAGACCTATTGATTTTTTAGACTTGAACTCGCTTTGTGAGATGTTTTCTAAAACATTCATGAGTTGCAATCTGTCGATATTTTCTACAGATTTCTTCTCTACAATAGCTTCTATGATATAGCTTCTGCAGAGCTTTTCATGATACTGCTTGTAAATGCTATGATTATAGAACAATTCCAATCCTTTGATTTCGCCATTAACAATGAAGATAACACCATTTTGGCCATCTTCGATATGGAATTTGCTTAAGTAGTCATTTTGCTTATCCTTAAGGTTTTCATAGCTGTCATTCAATGCACTGGTCATGGATTTGAAATTGGATCTTGATTCAAATTCACTGATTGAATCCCATACATCTCCTTGATAATCACGTTCCTCATAGGAAGCTCTTGATTTTCTGCTTCTTGTACTGTGATTTGCAGAATATAATGATGGCTTGAAGGTTCTTGATGCTTCACCTTCTCCTCTGGTGTGCCATCTTCCATGTTCAGTGCAGCTTACAGGAATATTGATGGTTGATTTAGCTGGAATGAGCAAAGTGTCATTTATGATACGGTTTTGCATTGCACCGGTAATTTCATCTCCATCAATCAAAATAAGTGGAACAACGGAATCGTTTTTGCATGAAACGGTGTTTACGGTTGAATGTTCAAGTTCCTTAATTTCAACAAGACCCATCTCATAACCTTTATTGATGGTAAGGAAATCCTTTTTTCCAAAGAAATCAGTCTTGATTGGAATAGCTTCAACATTTTCATACTTTTGGCTATCCAATAGTTCAATGGCTATTTTAGTGCCGTTTATGTCAATGAATGCAATGTTTTCAATCTTCTTTAAATCTTCATTAATTTCATTGTTTTCAATTTTCTCGTTTGATTTTTCCACATTATCACCCCGTATTTTGTTTTATACTATTCAAACTAATTTAAATTAGATAATTTATATTTTTAATTTTTGATAAAAATGCTTTAAATGAAATTAACATCATTTTCAGGATCTTTTCTAAGTTCAGCAAGCTCATCCTCTTCGATGACTTTAGCAATGACATTCTGATGAGAAATGAACTTTACGATAGCATATGCATTCTCATCATCAATCTTATCATAAACCCTTCCTGAACTCATAGTACCTCTGACAACAGTTTTAGTGCTGTTTGCCAAGTATCCTACTTTGCCGGCATATCTCATTTCAACTCTGATTGCTTCTGAGTCGTGATTATTGTCCGGCTCTTTGATAAGCTTTAAAATAGAACCAATTTTGAATATTTTCTTTCCATGAAATTGGTTAAAACAGATTACAGTTACATATTTTTCATTAATTTTTTCGTCGTTCATACATTTCACCCCTTAAAAATAGCATGTACACTATGTTATGAAATCCGTTACTTATAAAGGTTTTTAATTTTGAAAAATTTTTGAAAAAATAAAATAATTTAATACTAAACTTTCTTAATTTTACACTTGAAATACACGTCTAGGTTTAATGTAATTTGAGTTAATTAAAATAGAATTGATGAGAGTGTGTATAATCATTTTGAAAAATTTTACTCAAATGAAAAATAATGATAAATTATGTTAAAAAATAGAGAATCAAAAATAGTAATATAATGATTTAAAATAAGTAAAAAAAGAAATAAATAAAATGGAAATTTAGACTGTGGTAGCTTCCAATTTAGATAAAATTTCCCAAATTAAGGTTCTTGCATGAACTGGGATATTAGGGTCGTTACTGATTTCATCTAACTTTAAGATAACAGCACTAGCTCTTACAGTTGGATCTTCACTTTCATCGTTTAAGGTTTGGAAAGATTCATCTGCAGCTCTTCTGATATTACGTGGTACACTTGGGTTTTCCATAATATGTTTTAAAATTGCGGATACTTCTTCAAAAGTTTCGTTTACCATAATTATTCCTCCCTATTCATCAATTTTTGAAAATATTATCACGAAATAAGTATAAATCAGTTTCAAAAAAAGTAAATAGTCTATAACAATATAAAATATGCTTTTTAAAGTATATATATTTATGGTATATTGTTAGTAAAATAAGAAATGATTTTCTTTTTTAAGTTTCGTAATCGAAAAAAGTTTTTAGTGTTGAGAAATGATTTGTAATGTTTTATGAGTTCAAATAAAAAGTTTTAATAATTTATAAGCGATATATATTTTTAAAGAGGGTTTAAAATGGACTTTGATAAGGATAAATTCAAAAACGTATTGCATTTCATCATCTACAAGTGCGGTTTTAGAAACACTGTAGGAAGAACAGTTATTCACAAGCTGCTTTACTTTTCAGACTTCAATTATTATAAGGAATTCAACCAATCCATCACAAATGAATCCTACATAAAAAAGGAAAGAGGACCAGTGCCAATTCATTTTGAAATGGCTATAGAGGAATTGGTTGAGGAAAAGAAAATAAGCTTGGGAAAAAGAAGATTGCCATGCGGCAAGATAATGAACAGATACTTTTCCCTAAAAGGGCCTGAAATGAATTTCAAAAAAGAGGAACTGATTGTAATCAATAAGGTCATCAAGAAATTAAGCCATATGAATGGTATGCAAATTGGTGAGTATTCCCTTAGAGATGGACCTGTAAAGAAAACAGAAACTGATGAGATCATTGATTATGATTTGGTCTTTTCCCGCAAATCAAATGATCATGATAAGGTTTATGTGAAAATCCGTTAAGGATGAGTTCATTTTATGAATCTGTCATCTGCCTTTTGGCTTTTTGCCTTTTGATGGTTTTTTTCAAACCATCCTATTTTTATATCATCAACTAAAGTGTCTTCAAATAACTGAGGAACGTATGGCTTGATGTCAAGAAGTGGTGTTCCATCAAGTATGTCTACATTGGAAATGTACAGTATGTCATCTTCCACCTTATCTAATTTTACAGTTGTCATTCCGATATTGTTTGGCCTTTTTGGAGATCTTGTTGCAAATACGCCATGTGTTTGATTATCCATGAATGGCTTGACTTCCAATGCATTGCCATTTGTCTTATGCAAGTGGTAGATGAGTATAAGATGTGAAAATCCATCAATATCCTTTAATCCAGCCTTGAATTCATCCTTAATGCATATTTTTCCCTTGATTCCTTTAGCACCGGTTGGCTGGATTGGCATTCCCTCTAACTCTTTAAATGGAGTATGGATTGTTCCAATACTTTCAAATTCAATTTTCATACTATCTTATTTATTTTTGATTTATATAAACTTTTATAACGAAAATTAGTCTATTTATTATTAAAATTATATTAATCATTGTTCTATTCAATGGAATTCAAGACATGGGTTACGAATTGAGTTTTAGCTATTTCCTCAACGAATTCAACGAGAGCAGCAGCTTCGTTAACAGTTTCTCCAGTTGCTATGACTCCATGGTTTTTCAAGATGATTGCATCCTCTGTCTTTAGAGCTTCACTTGCGGCTTCAGCAAGTTCCTTGCTTCCAGGCTTGAAGTATTCAATGTCCTTCAAGTATTCTGACTTTATTGCTCCAAATCCTTCAAGACGCTTTATTTTCTTGTTTGAAAATGCAAATCCTGTAGCATATGGTGAATGTGTATGTGCAATACCGTAAACATCATGCTTTTCTCTGTATATTGCCAAATGCATTCCCACTTCAGATGATGGCTTTCCTTTTGTTAGGATTTCGCCCTTTTCATTTACAAGCACAATGTCCTCTTCCCTTAAGTCTGCAAGGGATTTTAATGTAGGTGTAATGGCTACAATGTCGCCACTTTTACCTTTGAATCTTGCACTTACATTGCCAGCCTTTCCAGAGACCAATCCTCTTTCAAATACATAAGCTGACATTTCAACTACGGATTTAACAATTTCCTTTTCCATCTAATCATTCCTTAAAAGCGTAAAATTATAAAAAAAGGGATAATAGCTATTTAGCTAAAATCCATAAATAAATTAATCGATAAATTTCAATTGCTTGTATATGCCACCTACATCAATGATAGGAACCTCTGCAGGGGTTGGTACGATGTTGTAAATCTTCTGGAACTCTGTCTGAGTCTGGAAAGTACCTGAATTTATGCAGTGAATTCCCTTATAGTTAGCGTAAGTGTTAATGTGAACATGTCCCGTATGCAATACATCAGGTGCGCTGTCAATAACCAAGTGATCCTCAAGCTCTGAAGCAAGTGGAGTTCTTTCACCATACAATGGAGCCAAATGCCTTTTTCTTAAGAATTCCTTCATTACAAGGTCATTGCGCTCATGTGAGAAGTCATTTGATCCCATCACCATGTCATCTATTCCCCTTCCATGGTAAATCAATACCTCAAGGCCATCCAAGCTGACAGTACTTGGATTTGAAAGGAACTCTACATTGTTTAGCTTGTATAATGACTTAGCGTACTTTTCAGGCACAGCAGGCTGTGGCTCTGCAACTCTTGAAGCGTCGTGGTTTCCAGGAGTGATGATGATCTTGATATCGCTTCTGATATCTCCAACCAAACGGGCAGCCTCATCATATTGGGCTGTAATGTCTTTAATAGCCAATTCCTTATCCTGGTTTGGATAAACCCCAATACCGTCTACAATATCTCCACCGATAATCATATACTTTACGTTATTGGCCATTTCCCTTTGCTCTTCGCTTCCATAGTCACCGTTAAGCCATTTGGTGAATCTGACAAATGCATCTTCAAGGAATGTTGAGCTTCCTATGTGAATGTCTGATGTGAATACGGTACCGAAATCAACCTCTTTCCTATCCTTTCTTGGAACATCAGGGTCAATGAGGTTTTGGCAAATTGCCAATTGGTTTTCGCTTTGGCCAGCTCTTTTTTGAGCAATGACACCAATTACCTCATCTCTCATGAGGTTTCTTGCAGCTCTAATGAGCTCATCATTGTCCTTGCTTACTAAAATAGGCATAGAACCTGTATCATCTTCCACTTCAATCAAGTAATGGCCATTTTTAGTGCTTCTGATGTCTGTAATCATGACGATTAGGTTCAAGTCAGTCTGGTTTTCAGTGATTTCATTGATCTTTTGCCAGGTTCTAAGTTCAGGCCTTTTTTCTAATATTCCAGACAATTTCTTGTATCTGTTCTGGAAGTATTCAATCATGTTTCCAATCTCTCCGCTTGTGTATGATTTGTTGCTTGTGTCCTTAAGGACCTTGAATTTATCAAAATTAACTTTGGATTCTGTAAGGTTTCTCTTATATTTAACTTCAACTTCTTTTGAAACTTCAGCATCCTCGATTTTAACCACATGTTCACTGGCATAGCCTGGGTTTATTTTTGGCTTTGGCTCTTCCTTAGGCTTTTCTTCCACTTTAGGCTTTTCAATCTCGAGGCCAGTTTGCTTGTTTTCTGGAGCTTTTGTCTCTGGTGGTTTTGTTTTGATTGGTGGCCTTGCTTCTACCTTCGGCTTTTCATCTTTTACAGGGCTTTTCATTTCTAGATTAAGCCCTTCCATTTTCATGATGGTGCTTACATCAACTGGAACCATATCTTTAGCATAATTTCCGCTTTTCAATTTAACTATAATTTCTGAACTTAAATTTATAGGATTTTTAGAGTTTTTGATTAAATCATAAGCCTCTGGGGACAATATTATCCCTTTCCTAGCAAATTTAATTAGAATTTCAGCAGTCATTTTTATCCTTCCTTTATTTTGGCAAAATCATTTCATCATCATTGGATTTTGCTCACGAAACAGTTCCATTACATTCGTTAATATTTTTAATTCAATCTTATATTTATATTATCTTTTTATTGTTAATAAAATAATCTATATTGCATTATTTTTCGATAATCTTATTATATATAAATAATATAAACTATAT
>JAZNRM010000114.1:0-4182 GCA_045590695.1 Methanobrevibacter sp. | reverse complement strand
TTTTTAAATATAACTTTTTTTATAGTATTATTTAAGAAATAAAGATTTTTAATTAATTTTTAAAAAAGGTGATATTTTGTTAATTCATGAAAGCAATAAGGGGTGTGTATTGGATAATTTTAAGTTAGTAAATCGTGATGAAATAATTGACTTTATCAATGAGCATAAGGGCTTATTGGAATTGATTGAAAAGTCATATCCTTTAGTGAGGAAATATTTTCCCAATTATTCCTTGTCATTAAAATATTATGAAGATCCAGAATTTTATGGTTTAGATTGTATCTGTTTAGATATTTATGGAAATTTCAATATTTTTGAAAAGGATTTTTATACATTAAATAATCTTCTAGAGAATGATATTGATGAATTAAAGATTTCTGAACCTGAATCCAAACTATTTTTATCTCTAGATTTAGTCTATCCTTTTTAAAGATATATTAAAGGTGGTATTATGATTTCATTTGATTGGAGAAGGTTTTATGATGTGGGATTCTGTATGAAAAATATTTCTAAGAAGGAGGAATTTCAACGTTCTGCAGTAGGACGATATTATTATGCTGCATTTGGGACAGTAAAGAATTATTATGAGGAGAAACATGAAACAAATATTCCTTCAAAGGACAGTCATCAAATTCTTATAAATAATCTAAAAAAATCAAAAAATAAAAATGAAAGAGAAATCGGGAAAAAATTAAAGAAATTTAGAAGAATAAGAAATTTCGCTGATTATAATCCTATTTTCTATATAAGCAATGTAAAAAAAGCTGAAGAGTTATACAATGAGATTATTCAGCTATTAGATAGTTTAGAAAAAAATTAAAAAAAGTAAATGATAATTACTCATACCTATGAGTAATCAAGTTTCTTAAGATAGCCATTCTTACTGGAATTGCATTTGCAGCCTGTTCAAAGTACTTGTTGTACTCTGTATCGTCAACATCATATGCAATCTCATCTATTCTTGGAAGTGGGTGCATGACAATAAGGTCCTTTCCTTCAAGCAATTCCTTATTTATTAGGTAAGCTCCCTTGATTTGTTCGTATTCCTCTTCGTCAGGGAATCTTTCCTTTTGGATTCTTGTGACGTATAGAACATCAACATCATCAATTACATCCTTAAGGTTGTTTGTTTCCTTGAACTTGATATTATTCTCTTCAAGGTCATGCAATGTTTCCTTAGGCATCTTAAGCTGATCCGGTGAGACAAATGTCATCTCCACATCATACATTCCTAAAGCGTATGAGAGTGAATGTACGGTACGGCCGTATTTTAAGTCTCCAAGAAGCGCTATGTTCAATCCGTCTATTTTTCCGAAGTGCTTTTTGATTGTGTAAAGATCCAATAATGTCTGGGTTGGGTGTTGGCCTGCACCGTCACCTGCATTGATGATTGGAACATCGACAATATCTGATAGGAAACGTGACACACCTTCAAGGTCATGCCTTATCACAATTGCATCACAGTATGATTCAAACATCTTTGCTGTATCAGCTATGCTTTCCCCTTTAGCCACTGAACTGATTGAAACGTCACCAAGTTCAATGCATTCACCTCCAAGTCTTTTCATGGAGGCTTCAAAGGAAAGTCTTGTTCTTGTTGAAGGTTCGTAGAATAAGAGTCCTAATATTTTTCCTTCAAGCTCTCTAGATAGTTTTTTTGATTTAGCAACATCTTCAAGTTTGCTTGCTTCCTCTAAGATGAATTCAATCTCATCTTTTTTAAAATCCTTTAATGAAATAAGGTTATCATGGCCAAATATGATATTACGCTCCTTAGATTTACAGTTGAAATATTGTTCTTATAAATAAAAGAAAAAAATAGAAATATTAATTTTATTTTAAAAAAATGAAAAAAGGTTTTTTAATTAAATTAAAAACCTTTTAATTCTTTCACCATGTTTTTAGAATATGTATCCTAGCAATGCCATGATGATGAATACAAGAATTGCTATAATAAACACTTTCATGCCTATTTTCATCATCCATTTCAATAGCCCAAATATAATCATCAATAGTATAGCTATTATTATGATCTCTATAATCATTTTTTCACCAGGCTATATAAAAAAGGATACTTAAGGAGCTATTTCGTCTCCTTTGAACCAACCGAAGATTCCCACAATGACGGAAATGATAATACCAATAATTAACATTTTCCAAAAGTGGTGCATAAAGAATCCTATTATTGGGAATAAAAAGAACAATACGATTGCACACAAACAAATTTTATTTAATTCCATTTTCTCACCTCTTTTTTCAGAATTCCTTTTTGAAAAAGGTATTCTGTTTAATAATATTTCTAAAGTATTATAATAATTTATCTATTTTATTCAATTTTGTTCATTCTTCTTTGATTAAATAGCTCTTTAATGTTCCAATGTCTTCTATTGTCACTTCAACTATTGAATCCGCCTTCATTTCACCTACACCTGGAGGTGTTCCTGTAGCTATTATATCTCCCGGATTCAATGTCATTGTCTCGCTTACGTAGGATATGATCTCCTGAGGGGAAAAGATCATTTGTGAAGTGTTTGAGTTTTGCTTGACTTTTCCATTCACTTTTGTAACTATCTTTTGGTTCAGTGGGTCAAGGTCAGTTTCAATATACGGCCCTATTGGAGCAAAGCCGTCACAGCTTTTTCCTCTTGTCCATTGGCCATCTCCAAGGGTGAAGTCCCTTGCTGTAACATCATTTATTATTGTGTATCCGAATATGCAATCATCTGCTTCGTCTATGCTTACTTGTTTTGTTTTCTTTCCTATTACTACAGCAAGCTCTCCCTCATAATCTATTTGCTTTGACACTTTTGGATAGACGATTATGTTGTCTGTTCTGTTTATTGTTGTTGATGGCTTAATGAAAATCACTGGACTTTCTGGTAGGTCTAGATTCAATTCCTTTGCATGGTCCTTGTAATTGAGGCCAATGCAGACTATCTTTGACGGTTCGGTTGGTGATAGTATTTCAATATCATCTAAGCTGTGTGATGCCACCATATTGTCTAAAATGGATTTGATATCCTTATTGAAGTAGTCTAAGATGTCTCCCTTTAGCTCGATGACTTTATCTTCATCGTCTAGGAAACCTGATTTTGTTTTCAAATCATTGTTTAGACTGTCTGCCTTGTTTTTGAATCTTAAAAATTTCATCTAACCACAATAATTTATTGAATGATCCTTTCTATTGGAACTACAAGAATGTCACGTGCACCTGCATTTCTTAATTTGTTTACAAGCTCGAAGACTTCTTCCTCTCCAACCACTGCCTGAACAGCCATTGTTTCCTCTTTTGACAATACTTCGGATACGGTTGGTCCGCTCATTGCAGGCATGACCTTTTGAACTTCGCATAGGTCCTTTTTAGCTACATTCATCATAATCAATTTCTTTCTTCCAGCTTCAAGCACACCTTGAATTGATGTGCTTACAGCTTCAACAAGGTTTTTCTTTTCCTTGTAGGAATCCTTATTTGCAATTAATTTGATTGAACTTTCAAGTATTGTATCAACTATCTTCAAATGGTTCATGTTGAGTGTAGTTCCTGTGCTTGTAAGGTCTGTGATTGCATCAGCTATTCCAATGAATGGTGCTATTTCAGTTGATCCTGTAAGCTTTACGATTTTTATGTCTAAGTTGTTTTCATCCAAGTATTTCCTTGTAAGCTTAGGGAATTCTGTAGCTATTGTCATTCCATCCTTAAGGTCATCTTTTGATTCTATTTCACTGTCATCAGGTGAGGCCAAGACAAGCTTGGTTGCACCGAACTGAAGGTCTAAAAGGATTTCAACATCTGCATCGTTTTCCTCTATGAGGTCGTATCCTGTGATTCCCATATCACAGATTCCCTCATCGACGAATTCAGGTATGTCTGCAGCACGTGCAAACATCACGTCTATATCTTCATTGTAAGTCTGTGAGAATAATTTTCTGTTTGTGCTGTCCTTGAGGCGAAGTCCTGCCTTTTCCAATATCCTTACTGCAGGATCACTGATTCTGCCCTTTGACGGCACTGCAATTTTAAGTTTCATGATTTCATCCATATTGTTTTTTTCTACATTTATTTTTGTTTTATTTCTATTTAATATTAATCAAAATCATTAATCATTTTAAGTATAATTGAATTGTTAAAATATTCTAAAATAATTTGATTTTTGCAAATAAAAAATTTGAATTTTTTTATTT
>JAZNRM010000113.1:0-3024 GCA_045590695.1 Methanobrevibacter sp. | reverse complement strand
AAAGTTTTAAAAATAATAAAAAGAGTTAGAATAAGTTAAAATTAGCCAATATAAGAAAAAAATAGAAGATAAAATAAAAAAATAGAAAAAGTAATTTAGTAATTACATTTTAGTCATTAAATCCATTATTGAAAATGGCTCTCCTTCTTTTCTGACTCTTGGAGCTCCACCAAATGCAGCCATAGCATTTTTCTTGAAGTCTTCATTAGCTTTTTTAGAAACTTCACCGAAAATCATCTTATAGGCTTCACATTGTGGATCTACAGCTCTTGGAGATTGGGTAGCCACTATTCCATTGTAAGGACATCCGCCTCTGCAGAATTTAATGAACTTACAATCTGCACAGTCCTCATCAACAAAACTCTTGAATTCCATTAATTTTTCCCATGCTTCAGATTTCTCTAAATCTTCCATAGATGGCTCATCGTATACATTTCCCATAATGTACTCATCCATTCCAACAAAACGATAGCAAGGGTAAATGGAACCGTCATGACCTACAGCAAGTGTAGTTCCCATACAATCATTGAAAGTGCATAAGGTTCCAACTCTTCTAAGACTGCTTTTTGCGATATGGTCCAAATCCATGATGACAAACTTATCCAAGTCGTATAGGTACTTATCTAACCAATCGATTAAGAGTTTTCCATGTTCATCTTGAGGAAGTGCCCATGGATCTGCATTATCTCCACGTAATGACGGCAATGCAGCATGGATTTTCAAGTTCAATCCGTTTTCCTTAAAGAAATCATAAATCTCATCAGAGAAATCCTTGGAATAGGAAGTGAATGTGCAAACGAAGTTGATTTGTATGCCATTATCAGTAGCTAACTTAACTGATTTCATGGTCTTATCAAAGTAGCCTTCACCTCTTTGATAATCATTGATTTCCTTAGGCCCATCAATGCTTGTACTGATAGCAATATTGTATTTTGAGAATAGCTTAGCCATATCCTCATCCAATAGCCATAAATTACTTTGTAGGGAAAAACCTTCTGTTTCATGAGTTGTTGCGTCATTAAGCAATGGAAGTGCCTTTTCGTAGAATTCGTAACCTGCAAGCAATGGCTCTCCACCGTGGAAGGTGAAATGTACAGGCTCGTCCCTGAAATTAGCTAACCATTTGACAATTTGATTTATAACATCAATATCCATTAGTTCTGCATTCTCTTCAGAACCCCAACAATAGGAACAGTTAGAAGGACATCCTAAAGTCGGTATGATCATTACATGAAAAGTCATCTTATCCCTCAAAATAATTTTTAAAAAGATAATCAATTGAAAGCAATTGATTTTAATTATCTAAAAGAAAATATTATAATTTTTTATTCAATTCACCGATAAGGTCCTTTTTAATGGATTCCTCATCTGATTTTTCCTTATCATTACCTGTTTCAAAAACATATCCGCAATTGTCACATTTGAATTCCTTTAATTCAGCATGTGCGTGATGATTATCAATGAATCTCCTGTGAGCAGTCTTATCAGTAGAACCGCATTTAGGACATTTTGCAATTAAATCTTCAAATTTCATTTTATCTCTCCTTAATCTTTTTAAATATAATTTTTATTATAATTTTAATTTGATACTATAATATTGTTTGTCATTATTAATATAATTTAATTTAAATCTTAAGAATTTTGTAATTCCTATTTTAAAAAATATTTCTAAAAACATTAATAAAATACATTAAAATCTTATTATTTAATAATTTTAAGATAGCATTAGTATAAATATATGTAAATAAAATAAATAAACTTAAATAATTAAATGTAATAAATTAAAATTATATTACATAAAATGATAATTAACTTAACTTTAATAATAGGTAACAACTATGACTTTAAATATGCTGAAAAAAGGGAGTAGTGAAAATTTCCTTCTAAAACAGATCATCAAGAGAAACTTCACTACCAAATATAAAGATTCTGTATTAGGAATTCTTTGGAGTTTTTTAAATCCATTGATTACAATGGTATTATTAACAGCTATATTTTCCACCTTTTTTACAAAAAGTATTGAAAACTTCCCAGTTTACTTTATGGCTGGACGTTGTGTTATCGATTTCTTCAATAGTGGAACTAAAATAGCTATGACCTCCATTAAACGCAACAGAAGTATTTTGCAAAAGATTTTCATTCCAAGATACATATTTGCCATTGGAGGAATCTGTTCAGAATTCTTAAACTTTTTGATGTCTTTAATCGTTATGATAGCAATCATGATTGTAACTAGAGCTCCATTTTATGCAATGGGCCTTTTTGCAATTATTCCAATTGCAACCTTGGTAATCCTAATCACTGGAGTGGGCTTGATATTGGCTATCGTATGTACAAAATTCACAGATATCGAATACTTATACAAAATCTTTACAAGCTTATTAGTATACGCATGTGCAATATTTTATCCAATGGACATCGTTCCACAGCCTATTAGAGGATATATGGAACTAAACCCAGTTTATGGAATCATTGCGCAATTCAGGGAATTCGTAATGTATGGTAGATTCCCATCACAAACCATTATGTTAACAACAATTGTATTTTCAATAGTTATCTTTATTATTGGAGTAATAGTATTTAGAAAATATCAAAACAAAATCACATTAGAATTATAAGAAGAATTTTTGATTGGAAAAAGCTAAAAGGAGAGAAAAATATGAATGATATAAATAGCAAGATTGAAACAAAGATAGTGCCATCTATTCATAACACATTCTCTCTCGAAGCAATTTTAAAAACAGCTGATGAAACAGCTTTAGGCAATCAGAACATAAAATGCAATACTTATAAATTAGATGGGGAATTCATCAATTCCCATCAATATACCACTGATGATGAGGGCAAGTTTGAAGTTTCCTTTGACTCTGAGAATGACTTGAAGATTGAACTTATTTTTGAAGGTAGCGAAGAGTATGAAAAAACTGAGCTAACCACTTTCTTCTTAAAGGAATCTGAAGAGGAAAAGAAAAGAATTGAAGAAGAGGAAAAACAAAAGGAACTTGAAGAAAAAAGACTTGCTGA
>JAZNRM010000112.1:0-2988 GCA_045590695.1 Methanobrevibacter sp. | reverse complement strand
TTATTGTGATAAATTAAAAATATTGAGGATTGTTTTTATGGAAAATAATTCTCTCAATAAGGCTAATGGCGAAAAGTTGATGTCTAAAGAGGAATTAGCTGAATACATAATATCAGCTTATGATTCAGGTGCGACCATGGTGGACATTGCAAATGACGTTGGCAGAAGCAAAATATATGTCAGCAAGGTCATACATCAGGTTTATGATGCTGAAGAGATTAAGGTTCGCCAGTACAGTAAATTAAGAGGCAAGAACAAGCTTGATTTTTCAAAATACAAGAGCACCTCTGGAATTTATAGAGTCAGCTTTGTTGAGAACAAGAGAAATGGAAATGATTATTGGTCATACCAATATTATGAAAACAGCAAGCTAAGAAGAATTGTTTCTGTAAATCTATACAAGTTAAAGGTTATCGTTTTGGATAAAGGATTGGATTGGATAGAATTTACAGATGAGGCTCGTGATTTGGTTTTGAAATATAGGGAAACTTATGATGAGTCTTCATTGGAAAGACAAAACAAAACTGGATTCTTTAGAGTTACAAAACGTAAAACCAAAACAAAACAAGGTTTTACTTGGGCTTATTCATTTAAAGAGAACAATCAGCTTAAATTCGTCAGTTCAGTAAATATAAGTACACTCAAGTCTAAGGTTTTAGCTAGAGGATGGGAATGGATTGAATTGACTGATGAGGCAAAAAGGTTGGTTGAGGAAAATTCTAAAAAACTTCAAGACAGGAATTAGATCTTTTTGAATGATTCTTCTTCTTTTTTTATCAAATTAATTTACTTTTTTTAATTTTTTTTACTTAATTTAGTTAACCTTGTTAAATGATTTTTTATTTTTTTCATAATTTTTAGAAATGTTTAATTAACTTATTATAGATATACAATATTAATATAAACTTTAAAGTAAAAAATTTAAATAAAATAAACTATAAATGATTTATAATAATTATTGACTTGAAATTTATTAATATTATTTCATTACTTTATTTGGTGATACTATGTGTGGAATTGTTGGATGTGTATTGAAAAATGATAAGGTTGCTCCGATTCTTTTGGATTCAATATCCAAATTGGAATATAGAGGTTATGACTCCATCGGTTTAGCTACCGCTTGTGACGGTAAGATTAATCTTAAGAAGGATGCAGGTAAGATTGATGAAGTCAATTCCAAATTGAACTTTGCAGAAATGCCTGGAAGCTATGGTATTGCTCATGTAAGATGGGCAACTCATGGAGACCCAAGCAAGGAAAACTCACACCCACACTTGAATTCCGCAGGAACTATCGCTGTAGTTCACAATGGAATCATTGAAAACTATTTGGCAATTAAGGAAGGTCTAATCTCTGAAGGATATGAATTTAAGTCAGATACTGATACAGAAGTAATTCCACACTTGCTTGATAAATTCATGAAAGATGGATTGGATTTGGAAAAAGCGGTCCGTAAGGTCATAGGTGTTATTGAAGGCGCTTATGCTCTTGCAGCGATTTGTACAGATGAGCCAAATAAAGTTGTAGCTACCCGTAAGGACAGTCCTTTGATTGTAGGTATTGGTGAAGATGAATACTTCGTTGCATCTGACTCTCCAGCTATTTTGAAATATACCAACAATATAGCATACCTTGATAAGGGGGATATAGTTATACTTACTGAAGATGGCGTTACCTTCAAGGATGAAAATGATAAGGTAATCAAAAAGGAAATTGATGTTCTTGATTGGTCTCCTGAAATGGCTGAAAAGGAAGGTTATGACCATTTCATGATTAAGGAAATCAATGAGCAGGATGTTGCAATCAGAAACACCTTAGGTGAAAAGAAAAAGATCAAAGCCATTGTTGATGATGTTAAAGGAACCATCAACAGGGTTGTTTTTGTTGCATGTGGAACATCATACCACGCATCTTTAACTGGTAAATACCTTATAGAATCTTTAGTGGGCATACCAACAGAGGTCTTGCTTGCTTCTGAGTTCAAGTATTCAGCAAAGGCATTGAATGACCAAACCCTTGTAATTTTCATTTCACAATCTGGTGAAACTGCAGACACATTGAAGGCATTGGATGCTGCTAATGAAGTGTCCAAAACATTAGCTATTGTAAATGTAAGGGGAAGTTCCGCTACAAGAAGAGCGGATTATGTTATTCAAACTCAAGCAGGTCCTGAAATTGGTGTAGCAGCTACTAAAACCTATGTAAGCCAATTGATAGCCATTTACCTATTCTCTGCACTCCTTGCAGATGATGAGGAATTGCTTGAGAGATTGGAGAAGGTTCCTGATTACATTGATGAGGTTCTTAAGAAGCAAGGAATCATCCGTGAAATCTCACAATTATACAAGAGGGATAAGGATGCATTCTTCATAGGAAGAGGATTCTCATATCCAATCGCTTTGGAAGGAGCTTTAAAACTTAAGGAGATATCCTATATCCATGCAGAAGGATATGCTGCTGGTGAGCTTAAGCACGGTCCTATTGCACTCATTGATAAGCATATTCCTGTAGTTGTAGTTGCACCTCCAGGTGAGGATTACAAGAAAATCATGAGCAATTTGCAGGAAGTTAAGGCAAGAGGCGCCGATATATTAGGTATTGGTGCAAAAGGAGATAAGGATTTGATTGATGAGTCTGATAACGTATTTTTAATCAATCCGGAAGTGGATGACATCTTGGCTCCACTTGTCTACATAGTTCCGCTTCAATTATTGAGCTATCATGTATCTGTAATTAGAAAATTGGATCCTGATAAGCCAAAGAACTTGGCCAAGTGTGTGACTGTGGAATAATTTGTCTTTTTTAGTTTTTTAATAAAAAGGACTAGGGGAAAAAAGAACTTAACCAATGTGGTATTTTCAGCTTTCTAAGAAAAAACCCTAGTTTATATAAAATCATATTTCCACACACTTAAATTATAAGTGTGTTGTAATAAATTGTATTAATTCATAAATACTGATAGTGATTGCAAGTAATTTTATGATTACA
>JAZNRM010000111.1:0-20285 GCA_045590695.1 Methanobrevibacter sp. | reverse complement strand
ATGTTTATTTCATTAAAAATCTATTGAATACTGTTTATAATTATATTCAAGAATTATTTAAATTTTTTTATTTGCATTCTAATTATCAAGATTTTTAATTAATGTACATTTTTATACAACAAAGATTTAAATAGTACATTATACATAATAAAGTATACATTATTAGATATATAATTAAAATATATAATATTAAAAGGAGATTAAAAGTGTTTTTCCCCAATATTGAAGAAGCAAAAGAAATAGCTAAGGATAAATCCTATAAACGGATTCCAATCAGCTATGAGATATTTTCAGATACAAAAACTTCCATTGAAGTTTTAAGAAGACTTAGGATCTTAAGTAATCATTGCTACATGCTTGAAAGTGTAGAGGATTCTAAAAATTGGGGAAGATACAGTTTCTTAGGATTCAATCCTATCCTTGAAATCACATGTCAAGACGGCAATCTCTCCATTAAAGGCAAGTCAAGCTTCAGCAATTGTGAAATAGAAGATGATGGAGACAAATGCTTCAAAGTCAAAACAGATAATCCTGGAGAGTATATAAGAGAAATTGTGAAAGAGAACAAATCTCCAAAACTTGAAGGAATGCCTCCATTTTCAGGCGGGCTTGTAGGTTACTTTTCATATGACTACATAAAATACAGTGAGCCTTCACTTATCTTGGATGCACAGAATCAGGATGCCTTCAAGGATGTTGACTTGATGCTTTTCGATAAGGTAATTGCATTTGACAATTTTAAGCAAAAGATTGTTGTCATAGTCAATATGGAAATAAATGAAGACCAAAGCTTAATTGAAAAAAACTATGAAGATGCATGCAAATCCATTTTAGACATAGTTGAAATCATTAAGGCAGATAATGTTGTAGACTTGCTTGATGATGACTTCAATCATCATCTAACCAATAAAAAGACACTTGAAGCAAGTCAAAGAATGAGGGAAATTGATTCATTTGAAGAAATGAACAAAATCAGAAATGAAATCACTGCACATTTGCCTATTGAACTCAAATCTGATTTCAGATACTTGTTTTCAAAAGAGGAATACTGCGAGATGGTTGAAAAGGCAAAGGATTACATTACAGAAGGAGACATATTCCAAGTTGTGCTCTCAAATAGGATCGAAGCAGACATTGAAGGAAGCCTTTTTGATGTTTATAGGGTTCTTCGAACTACAAACCCTTCTCCATACATGTTCTATTTCTCAAGTGATGACATCGAGATTGCAGGTGCAAGCCCTGAAACTCTTGTAAAGCTTGTTGACAATCAAGTCTACACTTTCCCTCTTGCAGGAACAAGGCCAAGAGGAAAAACAGACGAGGAAGACAGATTATTGGAAGAGGACTTGCTTGCTGATGAAAAGGAATTGGCTGAACATAATATGCTCGTTGACCTCGGAAGAAATGATATTGGTAAAATAAGTGAAATAGGATCTGTTAAGGTAAATAGGTATATGGATATTGTAAGGTTCTCCCATGTGATGCATATAGGTTCAACTGTTGAAGGAGTATTAAGAGAGGATTATGACTACTTGTCCACAATTGATTCAATCCTTCCTGCTGGCACATTATCTGGAGCTCCAAAGATAAGGGCATGTGAGATAATCAATGAGCTTGAAGACAATAAGAGAGGAATCTATGGTGGAGCTATTGGATACATCGATCTCACAGGCAATCTTGACACTTGCATTGCAATCAGGATCGCATTTGCAAGAGACAAAAAGGTTTTCATTAGAGTTGGTGCAGGCATAGTTGCAGACAGTGTTCCTGAGAATGAATTTATTGAATGCAACAATAAGGCAAGGGCAGTTATGGATGCTTTAAGAATGGCAGATGGGGGGATTGAATGATTCTACTTATAGACAATTATGACAGTTTCTCATATAATCTATTCCAATTGATTGGTGAAGTCAATCCGGATATAATGGTTTATAGGAATGACAAGATAAGCATTGATGAAGTTAGGGCTTTGAATCCCGAAGCGATTATATTGTCTCCAGGTCCTGGAAGATGTGAAAATGCAGGAATATGCATAGATATAGTTAAGGAATTTTACAATGAAATTCCAATTTTAGGGGTCTGTTTAGGCCATCAGGCAATCTGTACAGCATTTGGAGCTAAGGTTTCATATGCAAAAAGGTTGATGCATGGAAAGTCTTCAAGAATTTCTTTAGATTCAGATTCAATTTTTGAAGGATTGCCAAATGAGATAACCGTTGGAAGATATCATTCTTTAAGCTTGTTGGAGGACACACTTCCAGATTCATTGAAAATCATATCCAAATCAGAGGATGATGGTGAAGTAATGGCTGTAAAGCATAAGGAATTTGATGTTTATGGGCTACAGTTTCACCCAGAATCAATATTGACACCAGATGGATTAGCAATTATAGAGAATTTTTTAAATAAAGTATAATAAAATTGGATAGAAGCAAGTATTATTTTTATAAAATTGTAAAATTGAGTAGTTACAGACATTAAGAATTTTTAAAAAAGCAAGAAAAAGGGATTTTTATGATTAAGGAAGCAATTTTAAAGGTATATAAACATGAAGATTTAACTTATGAGGAAGCTTATGAGACAATGGACGAGATCATGAGCGGAAAGGCAAGTGAAGTTCAAATGAGTGCATACTTGACAGCAATGTCAATGAAAGGTGAAACAATTGAGGAAATCACCGCCTCTGCTGAAGCTATGAGGGCTCACTGTGTAAGATTATTGAATGATGAGGAAGTCTTGGAAATCGTTGGAACTGGAGGAGACGGTTCAAACACATTCAACATTTCCACTACATCTTCCATTGTAATTTCAGCTGCAGGCGTTCCAGTGGCAAAGCATGGAAACAGATCTGCTTCAAGCAAATGCGGTGCAGCAGATGTGCTGGAGGAGTTAGGGGTCAATATTCATATAAGCCCTGAAAAAAGCTTAAGTTGCCTAAAGGAAATTAACTTATGTTTCCTATTTGCTCAAAACTATCATCTCTCAATGAAATATGTTGCAGGAGTCCGTAAGGAACTTTCCATAAGGACAATATTCAATATTTTAGGGCCATTGACAAGTCCTGCAGGTGCTTCAATGGAAGTGTTAGGAGTGTATGAAAGAGAACTCTTGGAGCCTCTTACAGATGTTTTAAAGAATTTAGGGGTAAAGTCTGCAATGGTTGTCTATGGTTTGGATGTGATGGATGAAATCTCAGCAAGTGACAAGACTGCAGTATGTGAACTTAAAGACGGCAAGTCAAGAACATATGAACTTTCTCCAGAAGATTTTGGAATGGATATTTCCTCTAAAGAAGACCTTGTTGGAGGAGATGCAAAGGAAAATGCAGAAATCACTTTAGCTGTTTTAAATGGAGAAAAAGGCCCAAGAAGAAATGCAGTTCTATTGAATTCCGCTGCAGGATTGTATGTTGCAGGCAAGGTGGATTCATTGGAAGAGGGAATCAAGCTAGCTGAAGAGATCATTGATTCTGGAAAGGCATTGAATCAGCTTGAAAGATTCATTGAAGTTACAAATAGATAAATACCTTGGCTTACTAATAGATGATTGATATGCTGGAAAAGATTGTTGCAAAGACTGAAGAGAGATTAGTTGAAGCAAAAAGCAATAAGTCTTTAGACCAACTGAAAGAGGAAGTGTCAAAACTTGATATCAGTGATGAATTTCCGTTTAAGGAAGCTTTGAAAGACCCTGAAATTGCCATCATTGCGGAAGTCAAGAAAGCTTCTCCTTCAAAAGGATTAATAGCTGAAGATTTTGATTACATTAAAATCGCAAAGGATTATGAGCAAGCAGGAGCATCTGCAATATCAGTTTTGACAGAACCATATTTTTTCAAAGGATCTAACGATTACCTTAAGGAAATTGCTGAAAATGTAGCTATTCCAATTTTAAGAAAAGACTTTACAATAGATGAATATATGATATGGGAAGCTAAATCATTAGGGGCTTCAGCTATTCTTTTGATTGTTTCAATACTTGATGATGTTCAATTGAAGGAATATTTGGATTTGGCTCATGATTTAGGTCTTTCTGCTATTGTTGAAACTCATGATGCAAATGAGATCAGAACTGCAATCGATGCAGGTGCAGAGATAATAGGTGTAAACAATAGGAATCTTGCTGATTTCACTGTTGATATTGAAAACAGCATAAACCTACGTAGATTGGTTAGTGATGATATCATATTTATCTCAGAAAGTGGAATTAAAACTGCTGAAGATGTAAGGAGATTGAAGGAAAACAATGTCGATGCAGTCTTGATAGGTGAAACTTTAATGAGAAGCAATGATAAAAAGTCTATGATTGAGGAGTTGAAGAACGCTTAATTTTGGAGTTAAAGAATGGTTAAGCTTAAGATTTGTGGAATGAGAAGGTCTGAAGATATAGAAATGGCAAATAGACATAAGACAGATTACATTGGATTTGTTTTTGCTGAAAGTCCACGTAAAGTATCATTTGAGCAGGCTAAGGAATTGTCAGAGCTTTTGAGTGATGAGATTGTTCCTGTAGGGGTTTTTGTAAATGAGCATATGAAGCTTATTGTTGACTTATTCAGGGATGGAATAATCGAAATGGCTCAGCTTCATGGAGATGAAGATGAAAAGTATATAAGGAATCTAAAAGATAAATCAATTGAAGAAACTGGAAAACAAATACCTGTAATAAATGCAATTGAAATAAAAGATGGTGCTGATTATAATGATGAGCTATTGAAGTGGCGAGATTCAGCATCTGACTATTTTATTTTAGACAGTGGAAAAGGGTCTGGCAAAACATTTGACTGGAGTCTTATAGATAAAGAGAGCGAATTCTTTAAGAATTCCATTTTTTTAGCTGGAGGGCTGAACAGTGAAAATTTGGCTTTAGCTATTGAGGAATTCAATCCATTTGCAGTTGACTTAAGCAGTTCTGTTGAAACGGATGGATTTAAGGATGAAAAGAAAATCAAGGAAATCATTGAAATTATGGAAAATTATAGATAATAATAATTACTAATAAATTTGAACTTTAAATAGGGGATAAAACATGAGTAGAGGAAGATTTGGAGTTCATGGTGGACAATACATGTCTGAAACATTGATGAATGAACTCCTGAACTTAGAGGAACAATATAATCATTTTAAGGAAGATCCTGATTTTGTAGAGGAATTGAACACTCTTTTGAAGGAATATGCAGGAAGACCTTCATTATTGTACTATGCAAAGAGAATGACTGAAGACCTTGGTGGAGCAAAGATTTACCTAAAGCGTGAAGACTTAAACCATACAGGTGCACATAAGATCAATAATGTGCTTGGCCAATGTCTCTTAGCCAAAAAGATGGGAAAGACCAGAGTCATTGCAGAGACTGGTGCAGGTCAGCATGGAGTGGCTACAGCTACTGCAGCAGCTCTTCTTGGAATGGAATGTGAAGTCTTTATGGGTGAAGAGGACACCAAGCGTCAGGCATTGAACGTATTCAGAATGGAGCTTCTAGGAGCTAAAGTTCATACTGTAACAACCGGTTCAAAAGTGCTTAAGGATGCAGTGAATGATGCATTCAGAGAATGGATTTCAAGAGTTGATGACACTCACTATGTAATAGGTTCCACTATGGGTCCGCACCCATTCCCAACTATTGTAAGGGATTTCCAAGCTGTAATCAGTGAAGAGATAAAGGAACAAGTCCTAGAGATTGAAGGCAAATTGCCAGATATGGTTATCGCTTGTGTTGGTGGTGGAAGCAATGCTATGGGTGCATTCTACAATTTCCTTGACGATGAAGAGGTAAAGCTTGTAGGTGTTGAAGCTGCAGGAAAGGGAATTGACACTGAATTCCATGCAGCAACAATTGCCAAAGGTGAACTTGGAATTTTCCATGGTATGAAATCCTATTTCTGTCAAGGCAATTATGGTCAGATCTCTCCGGTTTACTCAATCTCTGCTGGACTTGATTATCCTGGAATTGGTCCTGAACATGCTTATTTGCATGATATTGGAAGGGCAGAATATGTTTCAGCAACTGATGATGAGGCAGTGGAGGCATTTGAATACTTATCCAGAATGGAAGGAATCATTCCAGCTATTGAATCTTCCCATGCAATAGCCCATGCCATGAGAATTGCAGGGGATATGGATAAGGATGATATTGTTGTAATCAATGTATCTGGCCGTGGAGATAAGGATGTAGCAGCTATTGCTCGCTATAAAGGAGTTGAATTATACGAATAATTGTAGGTGTGTTTGAAATGAGTGATAAGAAAGATATAAAGATTGCTGATGCCTTCAAGGATGGAAAGGCTTTCATTGGATTCTTGACTGCAGGGGACCCTACAATTGAAAAGACTGTAGAATATGTTTTGGCTATGGAAGAGGCAGGATGCGACTTGGTTGAGATAGGAATTCCTTTTTCAGATCCTGTAGCTGAAGGGCCTGTCATTCAGGAAGCAAACATCAGGGCGCTTTCAAACAATACAAACACTGATGACGTTTTTGAAGCAATCCGTCAAATTAGGGAAAAGTCAGATGTTCCTTTGGTGTTCTTGACATATATTAATCCCGTATTTTACTATGGCTATGACAAGTTCTTCAAGAGATGTCAGGAATTAAATGTCTGTGGAATCATTTCACCAGACCTTCCCTATGATGAAAAGGATGAGATTCTTGAAGTGACTCAAAAGTATGGCATTGACATTATCAGCTTGATTGCACCTACTTCAAAAGAACGTATTCAAATGATTGCAAGGGAAGCAAGCGGTTTTATTTACGTTGTTTCCTCATTAGGAGTCACTGGAATGAGAAATGAGATTAGAACTGACTTAAAATCCATTTTAGATGATATTAAGGAAGTTACTGACGTTCCGGCTGCAGTTGGATTTGGTATCAATACTCCGGAACAAGCAGAAAATATTGCAAAAGTGGCTGATGGTGTTATTGTAGGAAGTGCAATTGTTAATATTATTGCAGAGCATGGAGAAAATGCAAAAGAGCCACTTGTAAATTATGTCAAATCTATGAAAGATGCTATTTCCTAACATCTTTCTTTAATATTTTTAATACTTATTTTCTTTCAATTTTTTATTCTTATTTTTTAATTTTTTATTATAATTTTATTTCTTTATCTGACTATTTTTTATTTTTATTTCATTGATTTGCTTTCATGGTAGCTATTTGCTCATCACGGCTTTTCAATCTCAAGGTGAATGCAAATGCAATGATTGCAACTATTGTTGCTAAAAACAAACTGATTTTATAACCTAAAATTCCTGCAAATGATGCAATTATTCCCCCAATGAAGGCTCCACCTATCAATTGCCCTGCACTTGAGAGCATATTTACAATAGCTTGGCCCGCTCCTCTTTCGTATGGTTTTGCCTCAGTTAAGACGATATATCTTAAAGGAGCTCCAATTATTGTAACAAGACCTACACCAATCATGCATCCTGCTATTATGAAAAATACTAGATTGCTTGGATAAACTGCGATTGCAAATAATCCTATTGCAAGCATCATTGTTCCAACTGCCATAATCTTACGTGAACCTGCAGAATCCAGGATCTTACCAAGTATTGGTGCCGCAACTGCATTCGCTCCCAATATTGGAATCAGCATTAGGCTTGCGTACTGTTCATTCAATCCCATTGAAAGTATAACAAGTGATGGAACGAATATTGCTGAAGAGTAGATAATTCCATAGCATAAGGTTTCAACACAGGCAATGCGTATTTCCCTGTTTTTGAGCATATGTATTGGTACAATGGATTCTTCTGCCCTTTTTTCTATTTTTAAGAATATTGGAATTAGGATTATAAACATCAATAAAAATGGAAGAACATTAATGGACAAGAAGCTGTTTGTGAAATTGCTTGAATCGATTTGGTTTAGGCCATAAGCTAAAGATATAGAAAGCAGACTCAATGCAATGATTCCCAAATAATCTATCTTCAATTTTCTATCATCTTCAATTTCCGGAAGGATGTAGAATGCAAATGCTATTAGGAATATGGCTATTGGAATGTTTATTGTAAAACACCAATTCCAACCATATGGAATCAATGCTGCTCCAACCAGTGGGCCTCCAATTGCAGAAATGCCAAATACGCTTCCAAGGATTCCCAATGCCTTTCCTCTCTCTTCAAGTGGGAATGCATCTCCTACAAATGCTCCAGCTACAGGGAATATCCCTCCACAACCGAAACCTTGCACTATTCTTCCTAAAAATATTGCCTCTATGCTTAATGAGGATGCTATTAGACAGGATCCTATTCCAAAGAGAATTACATCTAGAATGAATACCTTTTTCCTTCCATAAAAATCTGAGAATTTAGCCATGACAGGAGAGCCGATCATGAAACTGATTACAAAAAGTGTAAATATCCAACTTGATTCCCTACTTGTCAAGTGGAAGCTTTGTTCGATTGATGGAAGCACTGGCCCTATGATTCCTGTATCCAATGAGCCCATGAATACTCCAATTAAAAATAGCAATAGTATTAAGTTACGTGTTTTCTTATCTAAAGTCTTTCCTTCCATAGTATAAATTATAATATTTGATTTTAAATATTTTTTCTTGAAAGCGTTTAGTTTAAGATAAGAAATAGAATAATTTATTTAAAAAGAAAAAATAAGAAAATCAGTGTTGTCCAAGAGAAAAAGAAGGATTAAGTGCCAAATTTAGCCCTTACTTTTCTTATTGTGTATCTTGCAAATGCGAAGTTTAAGATACTTGCAAGGATTCTTCCTGTTGCAAGACCTGTCCAAATACCAACAAGTCCCCAGCCCAAGACTATTCCGAGGGTGTATGTTGCGGTAACTGTAAAGATTACCTCTCTGATGATGGTCCACATCAAACTCATGGTTCCCTTACCCATTCCTTGGTACAGGAAACTTGAAGTCATTCCCGCTCCAGTGAGTGGGAGACAAAGGCTTGCTATTCTTAGGAATCTGGTAATTTCAGGAACCAAAACAGCTGTCTCTTCAGTATATGCAAATAAAGTTGCAAGCTGTGGCGCGAATGCAACCAATATTATTGTAACTGCTGTTCCAAATGCTATTCCAAATTTAACTCCATATAAATGGGCTCTTGATAGGTAATCTCCATTTTTAGCACCGTAAGCGCTTCCTGAAACTGCAGATACTGCACTACCAATAGCTGTAAGTGGCATTATAGCAAAAAGGTATAACCGTTGGCCTGAGGTGAATGATGCAATACCGTATTCCCCTCCAATTGTTGAGATGAACACTAAATATAAGCTTACAGCAACAGACATCATGAACATATCCATGGATGCTGGAATACCTACTTTCAATATGTCTTTAGCTATTTTGGACTCAAATTTGAACTCTCTTAAATTGACATCCACATAGGTGTCCTTCTTGATGAGAATCCAGTAAAGGATTACAGATGCAGATCCAAGAGCGCTGAAAATTGTTGCCATGGATGCACCTGCAGAACCGAAGCCCATTACATAAATGAAGATAGGGTCAAGAATGGCATTAAGGGTTACTGATACAATCATTGCATACATTGCTCTCTTCATGTCCCCTTCACCACGAAGGATACCACTTCCTCCATTACCGAACATGAATGCAATAAGACCTAAGAATAGGGGAGTTCCATACTTAAGACCTTCAGCAAGATTCTGTCCACTTGCTCCATATGTACGAAGCAAAGGCTCTTGAATGAATAATAGAATCACTGTAAGAAATATTGAAGCCACTAAGAATATTAAAAGAGCATGAGCTGCAGATTTATTGGCACCTTCATGATTTTTTGCACCAACAAAACGGCTGATACTGCTTGTTGCACCATTTCCAAGACCTACACTCACACCATTCAATATCATGAATATTGGAGTTACAAATCCTATTCCTGCAATTGCGGCCTGTCCAAGTCCCGCTACCCAAATACCGTCTATGATATTGTATGATGCTGTTAGAAGCATTGATATCATGATTGGAATAGCAAGCTTTTTAACTGCTGTTTCTGGATTTCCCCTCATCAATTCAACATTCTTATTCGCCATGTCATTACCTTGCTTATTTTAAAGATTTTAAATTTTCTATTTTGATTATTTGTTTTTTATAGTATTTTATTATATTTATTTGATTTTGATTAAAAAATAGCAAAAATTTTAAAGATTTATTTCTTAATATTTTAAAAAAGAGTTTGTTGGCCATAGTGCTTATCTTCAATTTTCCAATTGATCTCTTCCAAATTGTTTTCCTTTAGGAATTCGTTTGCTAATTTAAAGTGGTTTGAGCCAAAGAATCCTCTTCTTGCTGAAAAAGGGGAAGGATGTGCGGATATTAGAACTAAATGATTAGGATTTGTGATTAATTCCTTTTTGAGTTCTGCCTGCTTTCCCCATAATAGAAATACGATTGGTTGTTTTTGATTGTTGAGTATTTTAATTACATTGTCTGTAAATCTCTGCCAACCGCATTTGCTATGTGAATTTGCATTTCCTTCTTCTACAGTTAGTACAGTGTTTAATAGGAAAACTCCTTGTTTCGCCCAGGATTCAAGGCAACCTGATTCTGGAATTGGATAGCCATATTCTGATTCTATTTCCTTAAATATATTTTTTAGAGATCTTGGGATTGGGTGTCCTTCTGGAGTTGAGAATGCAAGACCATGAGCCTGTCCCTCTTCATGGTAAGGGTCCTGACCTAATATGACAACTTTAACATTGTCTATAGGGCATAGCTTGAAAGCATTGAATATCTCTTCTTTTGGGGGATAGATTGTTTTTGTTTTGTATTCGGATTCTACAAAATCTTTTATTTTTAGGAAGTATTCCTCTTTAAATTCCTCTTCTAAAACATTATCCCAATTGTTTCCAATCATAAAATCACTTTTTTAATATGTATTTTTAGGGTTAATTATAAACATTTTTTATTTATTATTTCTTTCCAGTCACCTTATCCAAATAAGGAATCTTGTCTAATATTGATAGAATTGCTAAGCTGATTGCTGTTGTAATAATCACTAAAACAGGTATCCAAATCAAGGAACTGCCTTGAGTGAAATTTATGAATTTTATTAAATTGATCTTTATGCAATATAAAACCAGGTAATGGATAAGATAAATTCCATAACTGTAATTGCTTATTGTTGTAAATGCATTTCCTAATCTATTATTTTCCATATTCATGAATGATTTGGTTTTGGATAGGTATTTAAACAGTAAGAATGCATTTGCAGACATGAACAGTATCAATAAATTGAAATAGCTTAATCGAACGAACTGGTGAGCCAAATGAGACCTTGGAACTACAAAACAGAATATGTACCAAAGGTAAGATCCTATAAAGAGCAGAGCTGTTATGATTAGTAGGTATTTTCCATCAATTCTTTTTTCCAAAAAGTCACATTTTGCCAAGAAGTATCCTATTACTATATAAGCAAGGAAAGAAAGGTAATAGGTTAATTTAGGACTATATGGATTGAATAGATGGTAATGGCTCAAGCAGATGTAAATTACAGAAAGTATTGCTAAGATTGTGATGAATTTCTTATTGAAATCATTTATGTTGATATCTAATTGCATCACTTTGTTTATTATGAATATTCCAACATAAGCTATTATGATCATCCAAACGAACCAGAAATGAACTCCTAATGTTCCTGCTGTTCCAAAGAATATCTTTAGGGCACTGTCTAAGTTAAATCCATGGTTCATAATGATTGTAAATATTATATAAACCAATACCCAAAACAGGAAAGGTATGAAAAGTCTTGATAATCTCTTTTTAAAGAATTTTAATAAAGTGTCTTTTTTGCCTATAAGCAAGGCTCCACTAAGCATTACAAATATAGGAATTGAAAAGTCTCTAAAACAGTCAAAGAATACAGAAATATAAAGATTAGAGCTATTTATATCTCTAGATACGTATGAAACGGACACGTGGCAAAATACAATTCCAATTATTGCCAATGCTCTCAAGACATCGTAATAGAATATTCTTTTAGATGAAGTTTTAGACAAAGCAGTGTTTTTAGATTGATTCATAGGATTACCAAGAATTATTTTTTCAATAATCTTTATATTTTTACAGACTTTAATAATTTTCTAGTATGGCATATGCCTTTAATTTATACATTTTTATTTCATCACTTTTTTAAGTATGAAAAACATTATTTTTGCAAAAGCCTTCTTCAATATTCCCAAATTTACATTTGGAGCAAAATCATGATTTACCAAGCCAGTGCTTTCCCAGTATTTTGCATCAGCTTCAAGTGGGTCTTCACTTAACGCCATAGCTCTCCATACATTGTAGAATATCAAGTCCATAAGCTTTGGAGAGTGGAGTTTCCTGGAACTAACATCCTTATGGAACTTTTGAGAGATCTTGTTGATTTCTTCCCTATTTATGCCATCCTTTCCACCGCAGGCATAAGTGATCTTATAGTTTTTATTGAATCCCCAATGCCTTAATGTTTCATCAATGTATTTTGCAACATCCTTTTGTCCTGCTCCTGCTGTAGATACAACAATCAACGCTTTCTTTTCAAAGAATTCTGGCCTATGGTATAGATAAGCGGTATGGTCGAAGAAGTTCTTAAGGAGTCCAGTAACATTCATAGCATAAACTGGGCTTGTTATTATTATCCCATCTGCCCATCTGATTTTTTCTATAATTGCTTGTACAATCTCTTTATGAGGGCAATGGTCTTCACCTTCCATTATGCATTTAAAGCAGCCATTGCACATTGGTATTTTCTCTTTCATCAATTGGATTTCTTCAAACTCTGCATCTTCTCCCAAATTGGTTTTAGCTTGCTTAACCATGCCCCATGTATTTTTCTTTCTTGGAGATCCATTGATAATAACGTATTTCATCATAACACCTTTAAAATAATTTTACATGTCTAATTGTCCTTCTAAGACCTTTTTTTCTTTATATTCAAAGTTCTTATCAAATTCATCAACCATCTTTTCATCAACATCAAAGACTTCTGGATTGTTGAATATTCCATTATCATAATCCAGATTCTTTAAGATATTCTCATTTTCGTTCAATATTCTTATCATGAAAAACGGATTTTCATCGTCAGTGTCTGTTCCTTCAAGGTAAATGTTGTATCTTGATGCACTTTCGAAACCGAACCTGCTGTAGTAATCCTCATCACCGATTACAAAGACAAATGGAATGCCCATATCTTCTGCGAGCTTTAATGTATGTCTTATTAATTTTGATCCATAGCCATTTCCTTGATATTCAGAATCGATAGCTATTGGTCCAAGGACAGTTGCCTTTCCACTTCCATCACTAAGTTTAATGTTTACTCTATACCTATTCTTCTTATAAAGATTCAATTTGCCATTTGAATAGTTTATATGGCCGATGATTTCATCATTTTCCTCTATTATGTATGCCAAGTCCTTAATGAAGCTTGAGTCCTCTCTTAAGTTATGGACTATATAATGCTCATAGGCTCCAGGTCTGTAGACATTCCAAAATGCATCTCTTACAAGATTTTCCACTTTTAGATAATCTTTTTCTTCCTCCAATCTGATGGTTTCTTCAGACTCTTTTTCTTCTTCACAATAGTCTTTTTTATCTGCATCGTCTATCTTTACAGAATTAAAGAGAATCTTCATATGATTTGTTGTTCTTCTTTCGAAATCCTTTAGGAATTTTTCATCATCTTCAGGATAATTTATTATGAAATGTTCGTACAATAGGAATAATCCATAGTAATAGAATGATTCTGCAAGTTGCTTGATGTCAGCATCCTTCTTGATGAAATTAATTTCTTTCATTAGATTAAAGAGGTCTTCCCAGCCATTGATTGCATATCCTATAATCGCTTCCTTTACAAATTGCTTTATCTTTTCGTTATGATAGGATTCAACCAGAAATATCCTTGTGATTTTCATCATCTTCTCTTCAGAGAGCTTTGATATGAACCTATCGCTTCCTTCCTTATAGAAATGGTCAAAATCTATATTCAGATTTTCCTTAGCTTGCATTACAGGAGCTTCTTCCTTTAGCATTTCGTTAATGTAATAACTTAATATGGATTCTAATATTGATTCCTTGCTTTGATAGTGATTATAAATGGAACTTTCCTTTATTCCAACTTCCTTAGCTATTTGCCGTATGGAAACTCCATCATATCCATATTGAGAGAATAAGTCAATGGAAACATCAAATATCTTTTCTTTCGTATTCTTTTTAGCCATATTATCCTCTTTTTTATAAATTAAATTAAAATTAATAAACTAACACTTGTTAGTTAAGATTGTATTTTATTATGTTGGCATTGATATATAAAACTAACGATTGTTAGTATAATTTTAAAAAAGATTATGGATTAGTGATTTCAAATAGCCTTTTTGCATTTTCTGCAGTTATTTCAATAACTTCAGACTCTTCAATATCCAATTCTTCAGCTATTTTTCTTATGATGTATTTTATGTTCAGTGGTGTGTTCATTTCCCCTCTTTTTTCTTCTGGAGGTAAATATGGCGAATCTGTTTCAAGAAGCACATGGTCAATGCCTATCTTATTCAGCATTTTTCTTGTTTTCTTGTTGTTTTTGTGAGTGACTGTTCCTCCAACTCCTATATAGAAACCTAATTTGATGAATTCCTCACCCATTTCTCCTGAACCTTGATAGGAATGCATGGATCCTACTACATTGTGCTTTTTTAAGATGTCATATGTATCTTGCATTGCCTTTCTGGAGTGGACAATTACAGGAATCTCATGTTTTTCGGCTAAGGTGAGCATTTTTTCAAAGAGCTCAATTTGCTCATCCTTATTTTCCCTTCCATTGTAATAATCTAGTCCTATTTCTCCTACAGCAATGACCTTATCGTTTTTTAGCTGATTATCTAATAGCAAAATGTCTTCATCTGTCACTTCATCTGAAAAAGTGTAAAAGTATCCTAAAGCAGCATAGACATTTTCATAGGTTTGGGACAATTTCAAAACTTCCTCATTGCTTTTAGGATCAGTCCCATTTAATATTATGAAAATATCTTCTTTGAGAGCTTCTTTTATTATTTCCTCTGCATTTTCCATTTCACTATTGTAGATGTGACAATGTGTGTCTATAATCATAAGTCATCACTTGATTAGAAATTATTTGCATTAATTATTTTTGCATTAAGTTTTTATTCTTTTAACCTCAATTATTATATAATCAATTAAATTAAATTAAATTTTTGGTGAACCCAGATGGATGAGAAGTTTTTAAGAACAGAAATGTTAATTGGAAAGGAAGGAATGGAAAAACTAAAGAATGCCAAGGTAGCTGTTTTTGGCCTTGGTGGTGTCGGTTCCTTCGTTTGTGAAGGACTTGCAAGAAGCGGAGTAGGCAATTTTGTTCTAGTGGATTTCGATAAGGTTGATGAGTCCAATATCAACAGGCAGATAATCGCCACAACAAAAACAATTGGCAGAAACAAGGTTGATGTTATGAAAGAGAGAATCTTGGATATCAATCCTGATGCTAATGTTGAAATTCATAATGAATTCTATCTGGCTGATTCAACATCAAACATCATTAACGAGGACTTGTCATATGTCGTTGACTGTGTGGATACCATAATGGCTAAGATTGCAATCATATGCAAATCCAAGGAAATTGACGTGCCAGTCATGTCCTGTATGGGAACTGGAAACAAGTTGGATCCTACAAGTTTTGAAATAGATGACATTTATAAAACATCATATTGTCCACTTGCTAGAATAATGAAAAAAGATTTAAAAAAGAGAAATATAAAGAAGTTAAAGGTCTTGTATTCAAAGGAACATCCTATAAACACAAATGATTGTGAAATAAACCAAAATGAAAAGAAACATAAAGTCAAAGGCAGTGTTTCCTTCATGCCTCCTATTGCAGGATTAATGATTGCCGGTGAGGTAATAAAGGATATTGCCATTAAAAAATAGAAAAAGATTGCTTATTTTTCCTCAACTATCTTTCCGCTCATATGGTCTATAGTGATTTCATAAAGTTCTGTAACATCCAAAAGCTTGTCTATTTCTGACTTGGTCTCTTCTTCAGTTGGGAAGAACTTGTTTCCCAAATAAGTCAGTTTTTCTATTTTTGTTTCCTTATCCTTGATTGTTCTCATTCTTCCAAAGACAATCACGCTTTTGAATGTGTACCACCAGCTGTCTGATTTCACTCCCTTGTCAATTACACAATAGGAAACCTTTTCATGCTTTTCGATTGCATCCCTTTTGTGGCTTTCCTTTACTGTTCCGTGGAAATATATCTTTCCATCAATATAAACATGACTTAAAGGAACTGCATAAGGATAATCGTCATCACCTAAAACAGCCAATACTCCACGAGGTTCGTTAATTAAAATATCAATGCATTCTTCTTCTGATAGAGCTTGTTTCGCTCTTCTCATTTTTCTAAACATATTTAATAGTATAAATTTACTTATAAAAATATTTTTATCTATTTTGCACTATCTTTCAGGTTCTTTAAATTTGTCTTCAGTATCTTGTAGACGTTTTCTGCACCTACAATTTCCTCATCAGGAACATTCCACTGTGAAGGATATAAGATAAATGGTTCTGATTGGCTTCCTCCAACTCCTCCATGGCTTCCAACCAACTCTTCAAATGCACAGACCTCGTCATTTTCCGCATCGTAAAAGCTGTTTACCAAAATGTCTGGAGTGTACTTGAAGGAACTGTTTCTCTTTAAATGTTGGACAATATTGTCTCCGAATCCTTCAAGAGGATTTTCCCCTTCTATTTCATCCTTATCCAGGTAGTATATTCCATTCTTGCCTATTGCCATATCTCCATTTTCAGATGACCTGACTAATACGAATCCGATGTATTCATTGTTGACGATTCCATCAATCATACCTGGAAACATTTCGTTGATTTCTTCATAGCTTAACCTATGGCTCCATTTGGTCATATATATCATTGCAAGATTCCCAGATGCAAGAACAATGACTTCAGATTCTGCCAGCTTTTTCTCTTTATATGCCTTTCTTCTGTTTTCAAAGTATTTGATCTTACCTGAAAATGGATTGTATGCTCCTGCAAAGCGGTCTTCGTTTGAAGACATTTCGGCATACATATTAATGTCTTGAGGAAGAAGGGATTTGACAAAATCTTCAAATGATTGCCCATACCTTTGTTTGAATGTTGCACCATTTGTCTGGCCATGGTCAGATTGTATCACGATTTGATATTCTCTTGGAGAATATTTCTTCCCTTCAAGCAAACGTTCTATCTGTCTGTCCATTCCTTTAAGGGCAGACCATACATCTTCATCTCTGACTCCTGAATGGTGGGCAATCTCATCATATCCTAAATATGTGGAATATGCAACATCAATGTCCCCTACCATCATGTCTCCAATAAGTGCCTCTGTGTTGATTTCCCTCATGTATACATTGGTTCCTGCTCTTGTTGGAATATATGGGATTCCCCTTGAAATTCTTGGTCTGATATTCAATATACTGTGTTTCAATTGGGAAATTATTTCATGGAACATATCACCCAAAAGTTGTATGACTATACATGCAAAATAGTTAGGTTGTGAAAAAATGGTAAACCATGCACCATTATATAGTTTTTTCAAATCTGTAATTTTACTGAAAGTGAAGATTACATCATCAGTATCCCCTGAAAATAGATTGGATCTGCTTGCTCCATTATCAACAAGCAAACCGTTTCCATCGGATATTCTTTCTTCAAGGATTTTAACCTTTGAAATTCCTGAACATTGCATTATCTGATTGTCATTTTCCTTTTCCACCCATCTGAAAGCGGTTATATCTTCATTGTTTCCATGGAGGATTCCTGCCTGGCTGGCTCCGGTCTGTGAAGATAAATCAGTTTCCCATTTTTTAAGGGTGTGGGTTTTGCTTTCTATCATTGATTTGACAGTAGGCATATGGCCCTTCTCAACAGCTTCACACAAGACGTCATATGCAAGACCATCGATTTCAGCGATTATCAATCCAGGGTAATTCTTAGGCTTACCTTTTCTTTTCCTTTGAGCTTCTCTTAACATTGCACTATAGTGGGGATTATCCTCCTGACTTGCAAATATGACTGATAGGATCATTGAAATAAACGCTATGGTCAATGGTAATATTATCACTCCCCATCCTGGAAAGTCTATCCCTAAAAAATGTCCGAAAAATATATATACTCCTCCATTTAAACTAAGGGCAGCTATTCCAAAAGTCCAAACAAAAAATGGCATTAATATCTTTGTTATAAAAGGCCATACTACAAAATTGAAAGTTGCGACGATAAATATGAGTAGCACAACATGGCCTAAATTGCTTAATGTGAGATTCAATCCAGAGCTGATCAAATACACTCCCAATACATTTGAAATAAACAGTATCAAATACCTTTTTAACGATAATCCCGGGGCTTTCTTAAGTTCATCAATGTCTCTCATATTTTCACCCTACTCTTTTTGCGAATCCATCATTTCGATATGCCATCTAAAGTCATATAATATTGTTCAATAATATATTGATGGTAAGTTATTTAATATACTTTCGAAATTTTGAACAATATTCAAATATGAGAATTATTATAGAGGATATTGTTAAAAAAGTTAAGTATAATTCGATATTTTTTTAAATAAAATAATAATGATAATTTTTTAAAAATAGATTTAAAATAAGTTTTTTTAAATAGAAATAATTTAAAAATAGAAATAATAAAAAATAGAAAAAAAAATAAAAGTTGAGTATTTAGAACCAGTCTTTGGATGATTCTAAAATCTCATCAACGATTATTGGTGCAGAACCGATGTATGTATGAGGATCCATGATTCTTTCAACATCTTCTTTGGTTAAGAATTGACTTGCATCAGGGTCTTCAAGGATTAGGTCTGCAAGTAGCAATTTTTCCTTGTTTGCTTTGATAGCGTTCTTTCTTGCTACTCCATAAGCGGTTTGCTTACCCATTCCTGCTCTGGTAAGTTCTGCCATCAATCTTTCTGCCATGATCAATCCATTAGTGAAATTGAGGTTTCTTTCAATGTTTTCATCATAGAAGATGAGATTGTTCATAAGCTTGATTGTTAAGTTCAAGATGTAATCAGTAAGTATACAAGCTTCAGGAAACATGATTCTTTCACAGGAAGAGTTGGTCAAGTCCCTTTCGTGCCAGAGAGGGTTGTTTTCCATAGCTGCATTTACATAGGATTTTACGATTCTTGCAACACCGCAGATTCTTTCAGCAGTGATTGGGTTCATCTTATGTGGCATTGTACTGCTTCCAACTTGCTTTTCAGGGTCGAAGAATTCTCCTAACTCTTGGATTTCAGTTCTTTGCAAGTTTCTTACTTCAAGAGCAATCTTGCTTAAGGTAGTTGCTATGTTTGCAAGGGTTGCTACAAATTCAACATGGTTGTCCCTTTGCAATACTTGGTTAGTGATTGGAGCAGGTTTTAATCCAAGAATTTCAGATACTTTCTTATGAACTTCCCAACCTTGGGTTCCAAGAGCTGCGGTGGTTCCTACAGCACCGTCCATCATACCAAGACAGACATTTTCCTTAGCATGCAATAATCTGTCGTATTGCCTGTGCAATTCATCTGCCCAGATTGCAAATTTCATACCATAAGTGGTTGGAAGTGCATGTTGACCATGGGTACGGCCAATGCAGACTTTCATTTTGTTCTCTTCAGCTAACTTGAGGATTATTTTAGTTAATCTTTCGATCTTTTCTTCCAATACTTCAATGGAATCCTTTAAAAGCAATGAGTTTGAACTGTCTACAATATCATTGGAGGTTGCTCCAAAATGAACATATTCTCCTGCTTCTCCTTCACATACTTCACTTAATCCTTTTGATAGGGAAGCGATATCATGTTTGGTTTCAGCTTCAATTTCACTTACACGTTCTACGGTAACGAATTTGGTGTTTGCTTTTGCCTTGATTTCATCTGCAAATTCCTTTGGTATGATACCAAGCTCACCTTCAGCTTGAGCCAATACAAATTCAATATCTAACATTCTTTGTTGCTTATTCTCTTGTTCCCAGATTCTTTTCATTTCTGGAGTTCCATATCTAAATTCTATTGGATGTATTGCCATTTAAACTCTCCTTTGATTGTAGATAATTTTGATTAAATATAATTTTTTTAAATTAATATAGTTTTTAAATTAAATATAAATTTTTAAATAAAATATTATATTTTTTTAAAATACATATCTATTTTTGAATTTTTGATTAAATATATTTTATTGATTTACATATTATTTTTTCATATTATTTTTTTCATATTATTTTTCAATTATTTATAAAGATTTATTAATAACTATAATAAATTATTATTT
>JAZNRM010000110.1:0-4801 GCA_045590695.1 Methanobrevibacter sp. | reverse complement strand
TATCGCTTGGAGTCATATTTTTGTAATCAAGCCCTACAAATGCATGAATAATGCTATTCAAATCATCGTCACTTAAAGAAGTAAAGTCGGATCGTAGCCATGTCGTTCTGTGAGCCAAGGAGTTGGGTCTAGTCATTGTCTTCCTAAGACCGCTTGGCCTCCGACTTTATCGCTTGGAGTCATATTTTTGTAATCAAGCCCTACAAATGCATGAATAATGCTATTCAAATCATCGTCACTTAAAGAAGTATATACCTCATGAGCAATGGCTAATTTAGGAATAGCGCCTTGAGTGTATTCATCGTATAAAACTTCATACTCGCTTAGCCTTTCTGCTGAATAATCCTTAGCCCTAACTGCCCTTGCAGCCACTTGGCCAGCAGTCTTTCCTCCAAGCATTCCCAATATGATTCCTCCACCGGTTATAGGGTCTACCTGACCAGCAGCATCACCGCAAACCAATAGGTTATCGCTATAGATTTGGCCAATCAATCCCCCAATAGGATCACCGCCAACATTGAGTTCAACTGCCTTTGCATTTTTCAAAGGAGGATATGATTCAATGAATTCATTCAAGTATTCAATAGCTGGCCTTTTGCTTGTTGAAGGTATTCCAATACCTACATTTGCAATGTCATCTCCTTTTGGAAATACCCAAGCATAGCCCCCATTTGCAAAAGCACCTAAATGAAGCTCAACCAAGTCCATTCTCTCACAATTGACTCCTGCCATTTCATATTGGACACCAGACATCATATCCTTTGGGTGTTTGGTGGAGTTTATGCCAAATGCCTTAGCTATTCTAGATTCCGGACCATCTGCAGCAATTACTATGCGAGCTTTTATTTCAATGATTTCTCCCATATGCTCACAATCGATAACATAAAATGAACCTTCGGAATCCTCATCTTTCATAATGGATTTTGCCAATGTCTTAACCATTATTTTAGCACCAGCTCTTGCTGCATCCATAGCCATATACTTATCAAAGACCTTACGCTCAATGATATATCCCTTTTCAGGAAGTATTGTCTCATCAAGAGTCAATCTTGTCTTATCAGGCGCAATTATGGTTCCTCCATTGATTCTCTGAACTGCCCATTGAGGATCTGGTTCAATCTCCAGCCATTTAAGTCCATGGCCATAAATGCCTTCAGCACATCTTTTAGGAGTTCCTATTTCAGATTTCTTATCTATAAGGATTACACTTGCTCCCCCTAAAGCAGCATGCTTTGCAGCAGCAGAGCCAGCAGGACCTGCACCTATTACTAAAACATCAGTTTCCATCATAATTATCATCTAAATTAAGAATATTTTAATTCATACTCGTAAAAAGTTAAAATCATATTATAATTACAAGAATATAATATTTAAATTTTTAGAAATTGAGTGATAAGTAATTAATTAAATTAAGAAATGAAAATAAAATAAGAAAAATAGAATGAAAAATAAAAAAAGTAAAAATGGTTTAATTTAGAATTTTATACCAAAGAATGATGGTTCTTCAATTAATACTTCAGATAAGTAATCTTTATCTGTTGTAACAATTACAACCAATTTATCATCCTGTGAATAAGCAAATGAATAATATGGAGGGATTGTAATGGTAAATGTAAGATTTCCACTTTTAAATTTGGTAATGTTTTGAGGATGATAATCTAAATATCCTTCAATTCCATTAATGGTTTCAAGATCTCCACCAACACCTTTAGCGGTATCTTGAGTTGCTTTATGGGTAGGATTTTTAGAAACAGCTATTGAAATTGAATCGTTATCATTATCATAATTCTTTATGGTTGAGAAATATGGTACACCATCAACTGTCCTATTGTATTGTTTTGTATTGTTAGTAATGAATTCCTCAAATCCGTCTGGAATATTGAAATCGATTCCATCAATAGTAACCTTTCCTATACTTGAAGTTTGACTGCTATCATCACTTCCTAAATCCAAAGCATAGACACTACCTATGCTTACAATAGCTAAAATAGGTAAAATCAACAGAGTAAATAGTTTTTTATTCATTTTATCAACCCAAATAATTGTTAATTATATTTATGTCTTTTTTTACTTAATATAGTTATTTATTTAGAAATTTTAAAAATTAGTATATTCTTTTTAGTTTAATTGATTAATGATTAAAAATTAGAGTATTATAATGAAAAATTATTAAAAAATATTCAAAAACAAAAAAGAAAAATAGTATTTTCAAAAAATAAGAGAAAAAAGAAAAATAAGAAAAAATAGGAAAAATAATTAAATAAAATTTTTAGAATCTAATAATAGAATTCAGGCTCTTTTCTTTCTGCGTTTGCACTTTCAAATTTAGGCTTTGTAGCTTCAAATGCATCTCCAATGAAAGCCCTTGCATTTTCTGGGCAAATGTTAATGCATGAAGTGCATCTTGAACATAAATCAAGGTCAACATCTGCAGGATCATCATCCGGAATGGCTTTCTCAGGACAAACTCCTACACATTCAAGACAGAATACACATTTAGCTTCATCACAGCTTACAACAAATGGAAGCTGCTTATAGTCGACATAAGGTCTGTTTCCTGGAATCTCTGATTCTAAAGAACTGCCATCTTCTATCTTTTCAATGCATTTTTGTGCAAACTCATTGATCTTTTCAATGTCTGCCTCATCAGGTCTTCCAACTGCAACACCATCAAAGATGGAATGATGACTGATTGTGGATGCTGCTGCAATCACATCAAAGTTATTTTCCTTCAATAGATCAACAAGTTCAATCAATGCATCAGTAACATGTGCATTACCATAGTTGACAACTGCAATTGCTTTAGTGTTGTCACCAGTCAAATTGGATAATCTTTCCCTTGCTATCTTTGGAATTCTTCCTGCAAATACAGGCATACCAACTGTGACAATATCATCTGATTCAAAATTCTTTTCATCATTGAAATACAATAAGTCACAAATGACTTTTTCCTCTTCAAAATTATCAGCTATCTGATTGACAACTTTTTTTGTAGTTTCAGATGGACTGAAAAAAACAGCAGTAATCTTGCTCATTTTATCACCTATTTCTAAGAAATCAAATTCAATTAATTATCTGTAATGTTCGTTAATGTATTCATCAAGTTCTAAGTAAGACTCATCGATTACTTCATCGATTCTTTCACTAGATAAGTCAGACAACTCATCTGTGTCAATTTCAATGGATGCATCTACATCAAGTTCCCCATTTTCATTAGGATAATCAATTTCAATGCTTACATCCATATCCAAGATTTCCTTTTGAGACTTTACTGAAGAAGAGATTTTCTTCACAATAGTTTCAGATAAGAAAATTGAAATGTCTTCAAGATCATCTTCTGATAATTCCTTAAGTTTTGATACCATGCTAACACCTTAAAAATAATAATCATATTAAAATGAATAAAAAATTAAAAATAAAAAAATTATTTTATACAATACGAATTAAAAAATTAAAAATAAAAAAAAGAAAATAGAAAAAAATTAATTTAATCTATTTACCCTTGAATTCCACCCATAGCTTGTTGGATGGTTGCTTGCATTTCTTCAAGTTTTTTCATGACTCTTTCTTCTTGACGGGTCATGGTTTGTTGTCTTAATTTAAGAGTTTCAACTTTGTCTTCAAGCTCTTCTAAAGTTTCATTACGTTCAACTTTAATTAATAAGTTTCCTGCAGATTTGAACACTTCAGCTCCTTCAGGAGTCTTTTTAAGTTCTGCAAGAGCAGTTTCAGTTTCTCTTAATTGAATGTCAACGTTTTGTTTTTGAATGGTTACAGCTTGAGCTTGTTGTTGTAATTGTTGGAATTGATTTAATTGATGTTGTATATTTTGTGGAATTTCCATATTTTCACCTTTATCTTTTTTATAATAATATTAGTTTAATTTTTAATTATTCAATATAATTAGCTAATAAATCATTATACTATAATATATTATTAGTTAAATATTTAAAACTATTGATTGATGATTAACTTTCAGTCAATTCATTTATCTCAACAGACAGTTTAATCCATTTGATAGCAGAATTGATGGATGCCCTGAAAGATGTTGCATCTTCGGCATCTATTGTGATTATGATAGAGTTCTTATCTAATTTCAAATTCATGGAAGATCTGTAATCTGGAGAAGTTTCAAATTCAAGCAATATTGAATCATAAACTATTTTAGCCTGCTTTTCTGTATCAAAATCAATGACAATGTCACTGTTGATTGACTTTAATATATCACTTTCACTAATATGAATCTCTCCTGAAATGATTTCTAATTCTCAACTATTTTTTTAACATTTATTTGGAAATCTATTTGTTCCCCTTTCTTATTTACAAAATAGAGTATTGCAAAGTTCTTGTCATCATCATAGTCAGCATAGGATATCCTAATGTAATTTGAGTCTTGAGGTTCAGTAGTGACTTCAATTCCCAACACTTCAGCCAAGACATCCAACTCCCTTACAGTTGATCTTATTTTCAAATCCTTAGGGATGATGTGAAGACGTTCATTTGTAGTGTTTACAGAAACAAGCAAAGCAAGCTTTTCATTTGCCTCAAGGTCATAGAAAGTCAATTTGCTTGGATTTCCCTTAATCTGATACACTAAAACAAGACTGTCATGGCCCAATTGCTTAGCCTTAATGAGCAAATCCCTTAAGCTGCTTTTTCCCCTATTGGTATAGTCAAATCCAAAAGCGTGGGAAAAGTTCTTGCAGAATGTTCTTGTTTTTTGAGATGGTTTTCTTGATGTAGAAATAAGCATGATAATCCTCTTTTTTATAATTTAAATAAGAATTAGAAATAGATATAC
>JAZNRM010000109.1:0-2432 GCA_045590695.1 Methanobrevibacter sp. | reverse complement strand
AAAAATGGTATGTGTAAGGGAGTCCTAAATTACTCGTTACACATACCATTTTTATTATTTTGAGACATTTACTGAATATCCCTATTATAAAGGAAATAGAACTCTTAGCATCTGATTATAAAGAGAACAACAAGGGTGATGTAGATGTAAAAAAGTCATTTAATTATATCTTAAAATATTTCACTCAACGTTATTCCGGAATGAAAGTGAGAAAGGTAAATACTAAAAACAGTTCCTCATGTCTTTATGATATTGGTACGGAATATTTTTGGGAAACTTCAAATTTAATCATTCAAGTTAAGCTTTATGATTGCGTACACGATGAAATAATTTGCAAAACAAAGCCCCAAGGTGCATTAGGGGATTTCTGTGCGGATTCATTCATGAATTGTGGAGCATTTGCTAAAGTCAACATCATAATGAAATAAGCTACATATCCATAAGACAAATCCATAAAATAGTAGTGGCTTAATGGCAGGTAGTGTGTTTAAAGATATAGTGGATTATATGAACAATTAAAATCAATTACTATGACACTCAAAGATTATATCAATAAAGAGCAGTTGACAGCCGAAGAGGAAAAGTTGTTAATAGACGAATTATATAAAGACCCAGAGGAGTTCTTATCAGATTGTTCATTAAATGATATTTCTAAAAATATTAAGGAAATTATAGAAAAACATGGTCTGAAAAATGGTGATATTGCATATGCTATTATGGAAGACTATGATGGAATAATTGACCTTGACAATTATGAAAATGGTAAATGGACAGAAGAAACCAGAAGCCGTAGAGAAAAACATAATTATTGGCTTTTAAAAGCTACCGAGCTAGGTTGTGAAGCCATTGACATTGAAGATGTTTGGTTTGAAGATGAAAATGGCGAAAAAGAATTTGATTCATTCTGCTTGGATTATTATTCACCACTAGTAAAGAAAGCTGAAGCTGATTGTTTAAATTCATGGGGATGTAGATATGCTTTAGGATTAGATGGTGAAGATGTTAACTATAAATATGCTCGTCAGCTATTTGAAAAGGCAAAGAATGATGATTCAAAAATTAGTCTATATTATATTTACGCAAATGGACTTGGAGTAAAAAAGAATCTGAAGAAAGCCAATTCTTTCATCAAGAATCTTCCTGCTAATACATCTCTTTATGCTTTCAAAAGCAATATTTCAGAAGGAATTAAAATAGAAGAAGACAACGAACAAGAACAACCCAAGAAAGAGAAAAAGCCAAGAAAACCAAGAAAGAAGAATAAAGTGAAATCATTCTTCAAAAAGATTCTTTCATTATTTAAATAAAACTATAAATCTACATATCATGGAACAATCACTTTACGTTCAAGAAATTCCTCAACAATTAGTTGAAGACATTAAATCTGGTAAGTTCAAATCATACTTGGAACTAATCAACCATATTGATGTAGAATATCCTAACTTCGATTATTCAACTGACAAATGGGATGAAACAATTAAAAATCTAGCAGATGAAGGAAACACATTTGCTCAATCATACTATGCTCTTTTGCAGATAAATGCAGGAAATTATAATGAGGCTGTCTATTATGCAACGGAAGCAACAAAGAAAAACAATGCCGATGCTTATTATTTCCTTTGCGAATGTTACTATCAAGGATTAGGTGTAACAAAAGATTTGGAAAAGTGCAATGAGTTATTGAATAAAGCTGTTGAATTAGGTAGTGCTGATGCTGAGTACACAGAAGGTCTTTTCAGATTCCTTAAGCAAGGAGAGAATTTAGGACGAATCCGTAATTATGGATCAGCCGTACACATGCTGACCTTAGCAGGAAAGAAAGGACATCCTAAAGCACAAATGGATTTAGGCTATATGCTCGGTTTCTTTTTTATGGATGCAGAAACTAGAGAGACAGCTATTGTAGATGGTGCGACACCCGATATTCCAAAAGCACTTGAATGGTTGATTAAAGCCGCAGAACAGCGTAATGTTACAGCTATGGAATTATTGGCAGAACATTATGGCAATAACGGTCACGCTCAACTTTCAAATGAATGGAGTTATTGCGTAGAAATGATAAATGGAATTTCTACTTGGATGGCTTATCCAGAAGAAAGCAAGGAAAGACAACAAAACCGTTTGAAAGCAGCAAATAACGGAGGTATGGATGCTCAATTAGCTATGGGCATGATATATATGTTGGGTAAGTTTGGCAATGAAAAGAATCCACAAAAGGCAGTTGAATGGTGGGAAAAGGCAGCTACACAAGGTTCTACTTTAGCATTGAATAATCTTGGACACGCATATTCTACAGGTGATTTAGGAAGTGTAGATTTAGAAAAAGCCAAAGAATATTTCAGAAAATCAAGTGAACTTGGAAATGAACAAGCAAAGGAGTTTCTTAGAAAACTTGAAGCAGGAAACAATAATGGCTCTAAAAAGAAAGGCTG
>JAZNRM010000108.1:0-1631 GCA_045590695.1 Methanobrevibacter sp. | reverse complement strand
ATAAATAATTTTAAATATTATTTTTAACTTCATAATAAATAGTAATCAAAATTTATTAAAAAGTATTACTAAATTCCTTTTTTCTTAGAAAAAATAATACTCCTCTTGGTGTGATAGTATGGATGTTAAGATTGTAGAGTTAAGCAATGATCCTAAGGAAATAAAAAAGGTTCAGGAATTCTTATTCAGCATGATCAAACTTGAGTTCGGTTATGGTTATGTTCCAAAATGGCATCAAGATATTGTGAATATGGAAGAGTATTATGTTAATCCTAAGAGAAATGCTTTTTTTGTAGCTTACAGTGAAAATGGTGAGATTATAGCAACCATTGGCTTAAGGGCTTATGATAAGGACTTTGAACAGTTCAGACATTTATATTCCAAGGAAAACACATCAAGCATTTGGAGACTTTTTGTAGACAGAAGATACAGAAGATGTGGCCTTGCCACTAAAATGTTCTCTGTAGCTGAAAAGTTTGCAAAGGAAAGTGACTTTAGCAACATTTATTTGCATACACATCATACCTATAAAGGAGCTTTCCAGTTTTGGACTAAAATGGGATTTGTAACCACTTTGGATGAAGGGGATGAATTGGAAACTATCCATATGGAAAAGTTCATTAGAAAATTAGAGATTTCACCTAAAGCAAGCATTTTAACTTATGCTATAAAATTATAAAATAAACTTTTTTTAAAGGACTCAAGAATTATAGAAATAGCTATTTTTTTTAAAGAGCATCTAAGAGACAAGTTTTAGAGATTATGCTCTTTTAATATATTTTTGAGTGTGTGGGCAGGCATAAATGCACTTTCCGCATACGGTATCTGGTTTTCCTAAATTCTCTTCGGAAACTACCAACGCATACTTTTCGCATTTTTTATCATCGTAAAAATCGTTTCTTTTTAGCTTATAATTCCAGTTTTTGCCACTTATTGCCCCTCCAGGACATGCATCTCTGCAAATCATGCACTTTCCACATTTTGATTCTAAAACAGGCTCTCCAAAATCTAAAGGTGCATTGGTCAGAACTGAAGACATTCTTAAGGCAGATCCATATTTCAATGTTGTAAAGAGTGCAGACTTTCCAATCCAACCTAATCCTGCACGTGTAGCTATTGTCTTATGGGGCAGTTCAAATGAATTGAATTCACCAAAATCAGTTCCTAATCTCTTTTTTGTCTGTGCATAAGCTTTGTATCCTTCATTGATCAAATATTCTTCACAAAGCATTCCAAGAGCATCCAATCTAGTGTTTAAGTCTATCAATTCCCATAGATACTCCATTGTTGGTGCATTTTCCATGTTTCTGATAATTTCCTTCGGATATGTTATGTAGAAAACAACACCTGAATTCAATCCCTCTTTTGGTGAGAAATTGGTGATATCTGCAAAACCAACTTCACTAGCGCCTTCTTTTTTAAGATAATTCTTCAATTCAAGAGACAGTGACATAATCGAATATTTACAGTTAATGATATTTAAAATTAATTTTTGTATTACTTTCGATAAAAATTAACTTTGTTAACTTGCTCTTTTTTTAGATTTAAAAATTAATTTTTGTTCATAATAATTTAGAAAAAATCTATTATTGTTGAAAAAATTTAATAAAAACTTTTCAGTATGGTAATTA
>JAZNRM010000107.1:0-3044 GCA_045590695.1 Methanobrevibacter sp. | reverse complement strand
TGGAAAATTACAATATATATAATTATATAGATAAATTTCGTGAATTTTCTATAAATTTATCTAGATAAAAATCGGTTTAGCTGTTTAAAAAAACAATGGTTAAATTGAAAAGTGCACAAATTATGAAAAATAATTGATTGTCTGATATATTATGACAATATATTGGATAATTGATAGCGGATGGTGGTTTTTATTTCCGAAGAAGAAATTGAAACTTTAAAAGAAAGATTAGCTAAGAAAGATGAAAAACTTAAAAATCAAGCAAGCGAATTGAATCATTTAACCAATGAAGTGATTCCTGAATTGAAAAAGCAGAACAAGGAACTAAAGATAGTTAAAAAGGAACTTAGTGAAGCATTGGAAACCAGTACCAAAAAATATTTTGATCAATTGGAAATCAATGCAGATTTAAGTGAAAGCGTTGCTAAAAAAGGTGCAGGTCTTCAATTAGCTAAAGTCAGATTAGAAGAAATTGAAAAGTTAGTGGTTGAACTTGAGGCAAAGGCTAATGAAAAAGAGGCAGAAATTGCAGCTACAGAAGACTTGTCTGATGAGGAAAAATCAATAGTTGACAAGCTAAACAATAAGGTCAATAAATTGAACAAAGAATTGGAAGCGAAAGACAGAGTTATTGACAATAAGGAAAAGGAAATCGTAAGAAAACAAAACCAGTTAAAAGACAAAAACTCTGAAATAGCTGACTTGAAAGAAAATCTAATTCCTAAACTCAAAGCTGAAACCGCTGAAATCAATGCTAAATTGAAAGCTAAACAAGCAGAGCATGAAGCTGAAAATGCAGGAATTGGAGGAACAATCGCTAAATTAGAAGCGGAAATTAAAGACCTCAACGAAAAATTAGATAACAAACAGAGAGATTACAATAAGTTAAGCACTGCAATGAATGCAAAAGACAAAACTATTAACTCTCTCAAAAACAAAAACCAGCAATTATCTGAACAGCTTAAAGAGCAAGACAACAAAGGATTCTTTAGCAAAATTAGAGGCAGATAATTGTATTAGATTAATTAATTCTTATTAATTAATCACTCATTCTTTTTTTACAAATCTTTTTTACTACACTATTTTTTAGAATAATTATTTTTTTTGAGAAAATTCTATTTTTAAAAATAAAGTTTGAATATAATCGAACGAATAAATCTTAGATTATTTTAGAAATAATGAAGAAATGAGAAATAAAAAATAAAAAAATAGTAGATAGTGAGAGTAGAAAATTACTCCCAACTATTGGAAAAAATTTTGGTCCCGGTTTTGCGCCCCGTAGGGGCGGAAAAGCTGGGTTAAGCTTCTTGTCTTAACCTTTTAACTACAAAGTCCTTATCTAAAGAGAGTAAGAATGAAGCTGCTCTTGGTCCTTGTTTTTGGCCAAGAATCATTTTGTAAATAGCTTGGAAAGCCTTTTGTGGTTTTAATCCATGGCTTTCTAAAACTTCATACATAGCATCATGCAATTCTTCAGCAGTTGAGAACTCTTTTTCTTCCATTAAATCTGCAAGGTCTTTCAAGAATGCAATTTGATCATCTGGAAGAGGCAATTTTGGAATTGAATCATATTGAACTTGGAACTTGACGAATTTAGGAGCATATTTGTCTAACCAAGCGACAACATTATCCACTCTTTCATCATATTGAGCCAATTCAAGTTCGGTTAAGTCACAGAAGTCCTTATCCTTAAAGCTTTTAGTCAATTGGGAATTCTTTTTCAAAATTGCAAAGATCTTTTCAAGGTCCTTTTGACCAACAATTTGATAAGCATTTACCAAGAATCTGAAAGGAGGTCTGAATGGCAATGGAGCATCTGCCTTGATTTGAGCATTTTTATAAATGCTTTTGAATTTTCTTCCTTCTTTTTCAGATGGAGCTTCTTCCTCACCGTAGAATACCCTTTCAACCTTATCAAAGGTGTCCATAAAGTCTAACCATGGCATTTTTGGAGAGAAGTCTTTGGATTTCATTGGTTTGCTTCTGAATAAGTAATAGTTAAGACTTTCTGCAGGTCCGATTTCCAACCATTGTTCTGGAGTGAAGAAAACACCATGAGATTTACTCATTGCTTCACCATCCAATGTAATCCATTCGTAAGGAACTGGATATGGTGCTGGGTAATCAAAGATCTCTTCAGAGATTACGCTACTTACATCATAAGATCCACCAGCTGCTGCATGGTCTTTTCCAAATGGTTCACAAGTGGTTCCAAAGATTTTCCATCTTGCTGCCCATTCAACTCTCCAGGTAAGTTTACCGTTACCTGATTTAATGTCCATTTCACCATCGTGACCGCATTCACATCTGTATTTTACAATGTCTCCATCGAAGTCATATGCTTCAGTGGTGTTTACTCTTCCACATTTTTCACAGATTGGGTTGTATGGTAACCAGTGGTCTGCGAGTGGCTCTCTTCTGTATTGGTCAAAAATGGCTTTGATTTCATTGTGCTTTTCGAGGGATATTCTGATTGATTCAAGATAAGATCCATCCTTATACATTTCAAAACCAGATTTAGGAGTTATTTCAATACCATAAGCATCAAGAACTTTGAATAAAGGTTTTTCAAAGTGTTCTACAAAGTTTTTACAGCATCCTTCAGGACATGGAATCATAGAGTATGGCATACCAAGATATTGGTCATAAGATTCAGGAAGGGGGAAAGGAACTTTTCTAAGTGGGTCGTGGTCATCTGCAATCCAGATGGTTTCAGCATCATTTCCCAATTCACGCAATGCTTTTCCAATAGCATTTGCAATGAACACGTCACAAGAATTTCCAATATGTATAGAACCTGATATAGATGTACCACTTGCTATGACATGTTTTTCTACATCCATTTCATTTAATTCATCAGCGATTCTTTCAATCCAATGTTTCATTGTTTCACCATAATAATTATAAAAGCTGCTTTCAATTTAATGCGTTTAATATTCCAAACTATATATGAAAGCAATAATGAAGTAATAAATTAATATAAATTCGATACTATTGATAATAAATATTCAATATAAATATCCAATAAAAATATCCTAATAATT
>JAZNRM010000106.1:0-7547 GCA_045590695.1 Methanobrevibacter sp. | reverse complement strand
AAATGCTTTTACGTGTTTATTAGGTCCCGAATGAATTTAAAAATATTAAAAGCATCACATTAACATAAAAATATTAATTTTAATTTTTTAAATTCAAAAATATATGAAATCCATATATTTAACTATTTATAATTTTTTATTTTCATTATATTTAAATATTGGGTAAAAATAGTGCATTTTTAAGAAAAAATTGTCTAAAAAAAGCTTAAATAATACTAAAAAAGAATAAATGATAGAAAAAAGAATAATAAAGAACTAAAATTATTTTCTACAGATTTTAGTTCCATTCACTTCCATACCTTGCAATGCCTTGAGAATGGCTCCTTCCTCATTTGCATTGATGATTTCAGAGCTTATTCCATAATCAGCCAAGTCTAAAAGCTCTTTTACCTTACCCACCATACCGCCAGTTACATCAACATTGGTAGTGGATTCCAAGAACTTGATGTCTTCAATGGAGTTCACTTCATCAATATGAACTGCATCCTCATGTGTTTTAGGGTTTTTAGTATAAACTCCAGCCACATCTGTTCCAAGAACAATCCTGTCTGATTTTAAGAACTTAGCAATGTATTGAAGCACTTGATCTCCAGAGATAACTGCTATCTTCACTTCATCATCAATAACAACATCTCCAAAGAGAACAGGCACAAATCCTTCACTAAGGTATGTCTTGATTAAATTCAAGTCAAAATCATAGATTCTCTTATTGTGTGAAGTTATAAAGGATGATGGAGGTATTGCAATAACTGGAATGCCATGTTCAATCAAGGATTCGCAGATGATTGAATTCAATTTCTTGACCTCATTTTGAACTTCTGCAAAACCTATTCTCTTTTCAAGGTAATCCTTCATTTCAAAAGGCTGTCCGATCTGATACTTTTTAGCAGGAGGATGGCCGAATGATCCTGCTCCATGAACGATTACAAGACCGTCTATCAAGTCATTGCTGATTTCCTCAGCATACAAAGACTGTCTGATTTCCTCTGCAATACGATTCAAGTTATCATAATCGACTTTAGGTTCCGCTGAATCCTTTTCAGTTAATATGCTTCCGCCAATCTTTAAAATAATCATAAAATCACACTAAATAAAAATCTAATAATAATCCATTTTTAAAAAATGAAAATTGAATAAATTAATAAATTGAATAAATTAAATAAATATGAGAATGAAATTGCTTCTAATTAAGGTAAAGGAGGAGCTCTCCTGTTTACTAAAACACCATCCTTTGAGAACTTGACTTTAATTGTCTTATCTTCAACATTGATTGCTTCTGCAACTTCATCTATTGTCTCTTCACTGCATAGGGAAATTATACTTCCACCACCGCCAGAACCTGTGATTTTGGATGCAAGGGCTCCATTGTCACGAGCAGTATAAATCATTCTGGACAATTCAAAGGTGTTTACACCTAAAGAGTCAAGCAAACCCTGATTCAAATTCATAAGTTCAGCTATTCTTTCAACATCATTCTTTATGATTGCAACTCTTGCCTCATTAGCAATCTTTCCCATTGTGGAAATGATTGGGTCAACCAATTCAGGATAAGTTTCCTTTAATGTCTTTACGTTTTTAACCATCTTTGCAGTGTTTCCGTATTTATTGGTAAATCCTACAACAAATGGAGCATCTAAATGGCTATCGAAGCGAACTATTCTCTTCTCACGGGACAGATAGATTAGCCCACCATAGGTACTTATCAAAGTATCCAATGGACTGGCAATTCCTTGAACATCCTCTTCAACTCCATGAGCTTCATGTGCAAGGGTTTCCTTATTGAATTCAACTCCATGGAAATGATGCAAAGCAGCAATTGTAGCAACTGTAACTGCAGCAGAAGAACCTAAACCAGAACCGATAGGTAAGTTAAGGGATAAGCTCATGTCAATGTTACTATGATCATGGAACTTTCCCATAGCATTTAAAATATAACGGATAATACCTGGTTTTCCTCTAACTAATGTGTAAGTTCCTCTACGAGTATCCATCTTCACTTCAAAACCTAAATCATTGGACTTTAATGTGGAGTAATTGTTATTTGATCTGCGAATGCTTACTGTAGCCCTTTTATTGACTGCACCTGCAATAGCCGGTTCATCATAAACTACTGAATGCTCACCGAAAAGAATTGTCTTTCCAGGTGCAGAAGCTACTGATATATGTCTCATAATAATTCTCCTAATTTTTTTAAATTAATCCAATAATCGATTTTGAAATTCTTTTTTATTATATAAAATTTAATATATTTATAAATTTATCTTAAATAGTATAAAAAGTATACTATAGATATGGAAAAGAATATTGAAAAGAATATTGAGAAAGAATGTTACAATTGCAAATATCTAGAGTTTGACACAGACTTATGCACCCAATTCTTTTGCAGATATCATGAAAAGCTGATTAAGCAGGATGACAGCTGTGAAAATTGGTTAAAAAAGTGAAAAATAATAAAATATTCAATAGAAAAAACTTTATATTTAAAATCAGAGATTTAAGAGTATGTATGAATTTACAAGAAATGAAATAAGAGATTTGCTGATTGCATTTGCAGTGCTTTCAATCTGTTTTGCAATATCAAATGTTGGAACAGATCTATTTGGCATTGCTTCAATCCTGCCAATAGTCATGATTGGTGTTGGTGCAGGATTCCTATTGCATGAGATTGGGCACAAGTTCGTTTCAATGAAATACGGCTACTGGGCTGAATTCAAGTTATGGCCTTTAGGATTGGTAATCGCATTTGTTACAGCATTTCTCGGATTTGTATTTGCAGCGCCAGGTGCAGTAAACACCTATGCAGATCAAATGAGCGATGAGATTAACGGCAGAATTTCCATTGCAGGGCCAATGACCAATATGGGACTTGCATTAGTGTTCATAGTCATTGCTGCCTTGATATATCCTTTTTCAATCCACTCACAAATAGTTCATTTAATCTATTTAATCTGTACTGTGGGATACTCTGTAAACAGCTATTTGGCAGCATTTAACCTATTGCCTTTTGCAACATTGGATGGAACTAAAGTGATGAAATGGAGTGTTTTGATTTGGTTTGTTGTTTTTGCAATAGCTGCAGTAATGACCTTATTATCCATGACCATAGGTGCTGAAAACATGGTTGGATTAATAATTGGAATGTAAAATAAATTCAAAGTGAATTTTAAATAAAAATAGATTAAAAAAATAAGAAAATAGAAAATAGAAAAATAACATTAATAAATTGCTTTTTTTAATTCCTTTCTATAACTTCTATTTTATATCCATCTGGATCAGTTATGAAATAGTACTTTTCACTATCATCTTCATATAAGCTTTTTAAAGGACCTACTTCATATCCTGCATTGATATGCTCTTCTCTAACTTCTTCAATGTTCTTTACAAGAACTGCTAGATGTCCGTATCCTGTACCTATTTCATAAGGAACTTCAGGATCATAATTATAAGTAAGCTCCAATTCAAAATGGGATTGGCCATCAGTCAAATAGACCAATGTGAATTTGCCTTCAGGCTTATCCACTCTTCTATTCTCTTTCATTCCCAATGCTTCATCATAAAACTTCAATGAACGTTCAAGGTCAAATACTCTAATCATTTCATGTATCATCATACAATTTGCCATGATATCACCTTATTATAATTTAATTTGAGAATATAATAAGTTTTCCATATTTTTTTATATTGTACATTTTTATATGAGAAAATTGCATTAGAATTAAAAATATTAAAATTTATTAGTTGTTTGTTTAAGATGATAAAAAAAGAAACTAAAAGAAAAAAAATAATTTAAAAAATCAAGCCATACTTTATCAATACCATATTCCAGATCCGTATCCTACAACAGATGCATAATCCAAAGTTATGTCACCACTTGTTGTATGCTGTAAAAGTTCGAAGTTTTTCTGGCCTAATTTTTTAGAAAATTCCATACTTACCATAGTTGGGCCGTATCCACATATAGTAATCTGTTCTTTTTTCACAACTTGATAGAGACCTTCAGTATTTGCATTGAACACTTCATTAAACACAAGGTTGTCATGTTCAATGGTCTTTTCCTGAGACTTAAAATGAGATAAATCAGTACTATCAATCAAAGTGATTTTTCTTCCCAAGTTTTGGCTAGATTCATAGATGGAATTTGCCAAATCTTTAGATGTTTTAACTGATTGATCCATCATGCAGATTGGAACTATCTTGAAGTTGCTGTCAAAGTACTTTAGGAATGGGAGTTGAACTTCACAGCTATGTTCTTGAAGATGTGCCTTGAAATCAGCCTTAGCGAAATTGGAGTTCTTGATGATTTCATCTGCAAGTTCATTGTCTACATCACAAACCCCATTTGGCACTACCCATGAACCTTCATTATATACAGAAACCTCTTCTCCAAAGCCAGTATGGTTAGGGCAAAGGATTACGAATGTTTCAGGATAACCATCCTGAACTAATTTAGAATAAGCATGAGCTGCAGTTGGGCCAGAATAAACATAGCCTGCATGTGGAACCATAATTGCATTTACCTGTTTTTCCTTATTTATTCTTGATAATTTAGGTACTTCTCCAGGCCCTAACCTATGTTTAAAACAGTCTTCAATGGATTCTCTCAAGTATTTTACATTACCTTCATAAAATTTGTTAGCAACTATAGGTTCTCTAATCATATTTTCACCCATTTTTAAATTTTCATAATTAAATACATTGAATAATTAATTTTCAGTTAAATATAGATTTAATTTACTTATATAAAAATTTATATTAAAAATAGGTAATAGAAAATTATTTTGAAAAATAGATAAAAATAGATAAAAATAGAATTTAAAAAGTTTAAAAAAAGTAAAATAATTAAAGAAAATTCCTCCCAACAAGTGGAAAAGATTTTGGTTCAGGTTTTGCGCTCCGAAGGAGCGGAAAAGCTGGGAAGAATTTTGGTCAAGGTTCTACGGACTAAAGTCCGTGAAGCTTGTTTAGAACTTTAATTCAAAGTCAGAAGATTCAATGTCTAAATCTTCGTCTTCGCCAAGAATTCCTCTTTCTCTTAAGATTTGTCTTGCAAGTAACCAGTAGATTAAAGCGATAGCTTTTCTACCTTTGTTATTAGATGGAACACAAATATCTACGTTAGCAAGTAAGTTTTCAGAATCGCATAAACCTACTACAGGAATACCGTTTTGTTTGGATTCTAAAATTGCTTGAGAGTCGGATCTTGGGTCAGTTACAACAATAACTTTAGGTTCAATGAATTTAGCGTATTGTGGGTTGGTTAAGGTACCTGGGATGAATCTACCAGGAATGGTTTTACAGCCAGTGATTTCACCGAATTTCTTAACAGGAGCTTGACCGTATTGACGGGTAGCCACTACTAAAATGTCATCTGGGTCGTATTTTGCTAAGAATTTAGCAACAGCTCTAATTCTTTCATCAGTTTTACGAACGTCTAAGACATATAAACCATCGGATCTTACACGGAAAATGTATTTTTCCATGTCACTAGTCTTTTGTTGGGTACCAATGTGTAACCCAGCAGCCAAATACTTTTCTAAAGGGATTAATAAATCTGACACTTTATCACCATATAATATAAAATCTAATCTTTGTCTGAAATTTAATTAAATTATTAAAAAATAATAAAAAAATAAGAAAAGAATTCAATTAAATCCAAAGGACTATAAATGAATTCTTGACTTGAAATCAACAAATTTATTCATCTTTGATAGTAATGCAGTCGTTAGGACACATGTCGACACATACTTCACATAAAGTACATTCGTCTTCATGATCAGTTACAACTTTGTCTCCGTCTAAGGAAAAGATTTCCATAGGACACATATCTACACATTCACCACATTCTGCATTTTCACATTTGCTTGCATCAATAATAACAGTTGACATTTTTACACCATTTTCTTTTAAAAATTTTTTATTAATTAATAATTTAATTAATAAACTTGATAAAACACTACAATTTTATAAAAGCCTATTAATTACCTTAAAAATCTTATAAATAAATTTAATTCACTATTAAAAAGGTTTGATTTAATAGTTAATAAATTTAACCGTTTAACCACTTATTAAAGTAAACTAATAATTTACAATAATCCTAATTCTTAAATCAAAACTTATCGAATTAATATAAATTTGCCATCCTTGGATTTGACATCTCATCTTCAATCCTAATAAGTTCATTCAATTTAGCTATTCTTTCCCCACCTATTGCACCTGTTTTAATCATTGGGGCACCGAATGCAATTGCCAAGTGAGCAATGGTTTCATCACAGGTCTCACCTGATCTGTGGGAAACAACAGGCATTACGCCATTCTCTTTAGCTAATCTTACAGTTGCATAAGTATCTGTTAAAGTACCTATTTGATTTGGCTTGATTATGATTGCATTTGCAGCATTCATTTCAATTCCTTTAGCCAACAATTCGCTATTGGTTACGAATAAGTCATCTCCGCAAACGCGGCATTTGTTGCCTACCTTTGCAGTGAGCTCTGCAAATCCTTCAAAATCTTTCTCATCAAAAGGATCTTCAACATAGAACATATGATAAGTTTCAATCAATTCTTTTACATAATCAACCTGGTCACCGCTGTCTCTTTCAAGACCGTCTTGCCCATAGACATATTTTCCTTCTTCCTCGCTCCAGAATTCAGATGAAGCCATATCCAAACCAGGTTTTATGATAAAACCGAGTTCATCCCCTACCTCTTCACAAGCTTGAGCTTGAATTTCCAAAGCTTGATCATTGGTAATGTTTGGAATCCATCCTCCTTCATCACCTTTTCCACCAGTGAAGCTAGGATCTTTTTTGGATATTAATTCCTTTAATCTTTTATGAACTTCCACATTAGCGAAAACCGCTTCTGTAATGTCATTTGCTCCAACAGGAACAACAAGGAACTCTTGAATGTCAGGTGCATTAGGACCTGCATGAGCCCCTCCATTCATCATATTTCCTAATGGATAAGGAATTTCCTTAATGAAATTGCCTCCTAAGAAATTGTAAAGAGGCAAATTGTAACTCATTGCAGCTGCTTTAGCTGCAGCCATTGAAACAGCCACAGTGGTATTTCCACCAATTGCAGACAAGTTATCTGTTCCATCGATTTCCTTAAGGATTTCATCAATGTCCTCGATGTCTTCAGCAGCCATACCAATAAGTTCAGAGGAGATTAAATCTTCAACCTCAGTGATTACTTGACTCACTCCGCCTTCTGGGAAAGAAACGACTTCTCTAGAACCAGTGCTTGCACCACTTGGTGCAGCAGCTCTTCCAAATCCGTTCCAGGTAATTATGTCCACTTCAACAGTAGGATTTCCCCTGCTGTCTAAAATCTTTCTAACACGAACATCTTCAATTACACTATCCAAAATAACACCTCATAGGTTATAAAGAATAATTTAAATTAATATTATAAATAAAATTTAACTATTCCTTAAATTTCAGATAATTAAATATGCAATTTTAAGTATGCAATCCCAGTTCTTCTATAACTAAAACGGATTAAATAAACCTAATATTGACTATAAAGTTATAATTAACTAATGA
>JAZNRM010000105.1:0-3356 GCA_045590695.1 Methanobrevibacter sp. | reverse complement strand
TATTAAAGAAAATTTATTTATTATTCCAACCACTTGGATTAGAATAAGAAATAAATTTTTACTAAAAAAAATATAAAAAAGGAGAAAAAGATCTCCCTTTATTTCTTAACGGTTATTTTCACTTTTTTGCTTAAAGCCTTGAAGTACTTGTTTCCTGCAAACTTGACAGTAGCGGTGTTTTTGCCTTTCTTGGTCAATTTGACCTTGAAGGTTGCAACACCTTTTGCATTGGTTTTTGCAGTGTAGGTCTTCTTGCCGATTTTCAAGGTGACCTTAGCCTTTTTGATAGCTTTGCCCTTGTTGTCCTTAAGAGTTGCAGTGTACTTTTTGACTTTTGCCTTGACCTTGAAGGTCTTAGCCTTAGCTGCAAGTTTTGGTTTTGCCTTGCTAACAACAACTTTAGGCTTTACAGTTGAAGCAGCGTAATCGCTATCTCCTGCAAACTTGACTGTTGCTGTGTATGTCTTAGGAACAAGGGTTGCAACATTGAGGCTTACTTGACCTTTGCTATTGGTCTTCAAGGTCTTGCTGATTGTTCCGACTTTTACAGTAACCTTCTTGTTAGCCAAAGCCTTACCGTTTGCATCCTTAAGGGTGATTACAAGCTTTTTAGCAACATTATAGGTAGCGGTCACCTTAGGAGCAGTTAGTTTGGTAGCAACTTTGGTTGGAGTTACAGGAGTGCTGTTGGAACTGTTGGTATCATTAGCAGGCTCTTCAGTGAAATTGAAGAACTTGCTGTCACTGATCGGATTGAAAGATTCGTTTCCATCATAGTTTACAACTATAGTGACTTCACCGGTCAATCCAGTGATTGTAGCCTTACCGTCATCACCAGTGGTTGCTGTTTGCTCTTCCCCACCGTTAACAGTGTATTTTACGGTAGCGCCAGCAATAGGGTTAGCACCATCGGTTAAAGTGACTACAATAACACCTTTTTCTGAAGAACTTATATCAACTACACTATCAACAGCAGGGTTTTTAAGTTTTGTAGCATTGACATAATGGTTTTCATTGTCTTCACTTGCGATAACATCAGTGGTTGCATCAAAGTCATAGGTACAATCTTCAATAGCAACAAAATCAGTGACATCTGTGTCCATAATTAAGTTGACTACACCATTCATAGTACAATTTTCAAAAGTACAACCAGTCACTGTAACATACTGGGCCAGATCACTTGTAATCTTAATAAGGGAATCTGATTCAATATTTTTGAAAGTACAATTAGTGAAAGTTACATTTGCATGCATACCTACATCAATAAAAGTATTATAATCTTCAAAAAGACAATTTTCAAATCTCATAATACCAGTAGATTCTTCATAGAGATTTCCATTAGCTAAACGGATATCTTGTGCTTTAATAGTACAATTTATAAATACTCTTTCACAATCAATACGGGAATTGTTCATTATAAAAGTTGTTGGATTAATTATTAAGTTAATACAAACATGAATACCTCCCTTAGTATTATCATGAATTTTATTTGCAGCTATTTCAGTATTTTCTTGACCAATTAAAGTATAATTCTTGTTTCCACCCCCTTTGAAACTTTTATATGTTCCAGAAGCTAAATAAATTACTCCATTATTCCCAATACCAGTAATTGCATCAATAAGTGCATCAGAGCCACCAAAAGCATTTTCCCAATCAGCACCAGAAACGGTTTGTTCATAAGTTTCTGGATCTTGAGTATCCTCTTTGCTAACATTTACATAAATAACACTAGGTGCAGAATCATCTTTTAAAATATTTTCTATAGATGAAGATTGTAAAATATTTTTTGTGCTAGTAGAAGGAGAAACTGGATTAATTGAATTTATAGGATAAGAAATATTATTGTTTGTTCCAGTGTTGTTTTGGTGGCAGCGATAAAATGTGTTATTTTCAAAAGTATAATTTCCACTAATTTCGACAGTATCAGTAGTTGTTAAAGTATGATTAATGAAAGTGTTATTATATACTTTTAAATTAGGAATACCCTCAGTGATATTTTCAAATTTTTTACTGTATGCAGAAATTGCTTGACCTATAGGTGCAGTGTTATTAATGAAAGTGCAATTATGTACATTCAAAGCACCACTATTCATTGCAGTTATTGCACCACCACAACCTGAAGTATTGCAATTTTCATTTTGTTCAAAAGTACAGTTTTCAACAGTAATATTGTAGTTGCCAGCCCACCAGTTTGAACCACCAATAGCTCCACCACCAGTGGTTTCATGACATTTATTTCTTTTAAAATTGGAATTATTCACCACTAATTTACTGTAGGTGTATAATGCTCCACCATTCCATCCGGCATCATTATCAGTGAAATTACAACGATTTATTGTGGTTTGTGCATTATAATGTGTATGAATTGCACCTCCCCACCAAAATGCTGAATTATTATTAAATTCAGAATTTGTTACAGATAAAATTCCACAATTATTGATGGCACCAGGTTCTTTTCTAGCATAATTATTATTAAATTTACATTTTTTAACATTCATTGTAACACCAGTAGGAGTGTTATGATTAGTTACAACACCAAAACTATTGTTACAATCGGAAAAACTACAATTTGTAAGGTTCATCAATCCACCATAATTCCATATTACAGAACTATGATTATCTGGAGCATCTGTATAAATATTCATAAAAGTACAGTTCTCAAAAGTATTAACCCCTGATGTTGATAGTTTGATTAAGACATCGGAAGTGTTAATATTTTTGAATGTTACATTAACAAATTTAATATTCAAACTGCCAGTACTTGAAAAAGCAATGACTGAAGAATTTCCAGTAATATAATTATTAGGACTGCCGATAATGGTAGCATTATTCCCAAACTCAATTGGATTATCCTCATCAATATACTGAATGCCAGTTAAAGTAATAATATAATTATCATCAGTTTGAGTAGCAAAATTTGTTAAATTACCCCAATTAGGAGCATTTTTATTTTTTGTTCTAACTAAGTCTATTTTATCTTCCTTATCATTATCTATTTCTCCTGTTATTGTATCATCGAAAACAGTTTCAATGGGATGTTCTTCTACATTTGTAGAATCACTCACATCCTCAGAGACTGCATCTACTGTAACAGAATCATCAACAGAAGTATCTGCTACATCCATAGACACATCATCTGCTGCACTTACAGCCCCCATGAAACAACAAAGAAGAACTAAAAATATAGTCACAACTTTATAATTCATATGTTTTCCTCCATGAAATTATAAATCAAATCTCCTTCCTATGTTAAAAAGGAGAATAAAATATCAAATATTCAATTTTTAGAAATTAACATAGGGGATGAAATTTTTCTATGTTTTTATGAAAGACATATAAATTTTTTCTATATGATT
>JAZNRM010000104.1:0-7000 GCA_045590695.1 Methanobrevibacter sp. | reverse complement strand
AAAATCTAGAAAAATAATAAAAAAATTAAAAAGTAATAAAAAATTTTAAAAAAATAATTAAAAAATAATTAAAAAATTTTAATTATTTATGGAATAATCTTAAGAAAGATTTAGGTAATTTTCCAAGATATGCTGCAACTGCGATTGCAAGCAAAACAATACCAAATATAATGAAAATGAGATTATATGGCATCAAGAGGAAAGTAATACCTACCAAAACAAAGATTAACCCATCAATGAGAATAGCTGCCTTAGTCCAGCTAGGTTCAAATACAGACATTGCAAGTGTCCATCCAACTACAATAAGCACAACACTTGAAGCAATGACATCATAAGTGACAGGATTTGCATCAACATAATTCCATAATCCTAAAACCATTAGGATAACTGAAAATGCAAGTAAAATAATTGATTTTTTTGTAAATCTCATAGTATCCTCTTAAATCTTTTTTAAGTAATAATTATTTGTAAATGACCAATTCCTCAATAGCTTTTCTAGGAGTATCTCTTGGCTCTGCATTTCCATAACCTAAAGGAGTGAACAATACAGGTTCCCATTCATCATCTAAATCCAAGAATTCCCTTGCCTTATCAGGCTTGAATGCAGCAATGAAACAAGTGTTCAAACCAACATCTTCAGCTGCGAGGATCATATGGGTCATAACAATGGTTGCATCAATGTCTGCAATGTTCTTATCATCATACTTCCTAGTCCAAGCCTTTTCCTTAGAGGCAACTACACAAAGGACAATTGGTGCTTGTGTAAACCAATCAGGACTGTAGATTCCTTTCAATTCTTCCTTATACTTTTTAGTGTCAATTACAATTACCTTAAAAGGCTGGAAGTTAACTCCAGTTGGAGCAAGTTGAGCAGCTTTTAATATCATGTCTAATTTTTCTTGCTCTACTTCCTTATCTTCAAAGCCTCTCATACTGTATCTTTGTTCAATTACATCAAAAAATTCCATCTAAATTACTCCTTAGAATAAATAAATGATAAAATAATTATTATTCTCATTATGAATATTATTTCATTAGAATATATTTCTTATTCTGAATCTTCATTAATGTCTCTATTTTTAAAACCTTCATAAACGATATCTTCCAAATCACAGAAGCGTCTGAATTTCTCTTCCTCTTCCATCTCTTCATATGCATGTGCTACAAGTCCAGGAAGTCTTCCAATCATGAAAATTCCTAAACCTAAAGAGCTGTCAAATCCTAAATCGGAAAGCAATCCTGCATTGACACCATCAACATTCAAGCAAATTCCTTTCCTTTCAGAGAGTATGTTCTCGATTACAAGTGCCAATTTTGTATGTGGGCCAATAGATGATTCCAAAACTGCCAAATCCAATAATCTGACTGCACGAGGATCCTTGCTATGATACCTATGGCCATAGCCAGGTACCCTTTTAGATTCAGATTGATACTTATCTACAATTTCAATAGCTTTCGCTGCTATTTTCCTGTTTACATCCTCTTCTGCAGTTTCTTCAAGGCTTAAGGAACTGATTGATTCCTGGAACAATTCCATAGCCTTTTCAATAGCTCCTGCATGGTTTTTACCAAAGGATAGCAATCCTCCTGCAACAGCATTGTTGATATTTGCACCAGATGATGCTATCAGTCTTGCAGACTGTGTGCTTGGAGGAGTTACACCATGATCGCAAAATGAAACAAGAATATGGTTGAAAATCTTGGATTCCCTTTCATCAGGCAATCTTTCCCTAAGAAGCAAGAATACCATTTCTGCAAAGCTAAGATTTGTTATTAAATCTTCCTGATTATAGCCTCTAGTAACCAATTCATTAGGCTTAACATCAGTAATCTTAGTTTTAATACTGTGTTCAGGGAATTTAAAACCATTTTTGCCAGGTTTTGGATTATCGTTCATAATATTCTCCTTAAATAATCGTAAATAATCTATATATTCTAATAATCAATTAGTCTAATAATCAATAATCTTAATTAAACTTGATATAATATAATTTTTTCTAATATTTAATTCTATTTTAGTAAGTTGAATAACTAAAATTCAAAGCTTGAAACTCTTGGCTCAACAAAACATGCAGGTCTTGCTGCTACAATTCTCACTCCACTTGCCCTCTGAGAGCCAATATTTACAAATGAGCCAAGCACAGTTGTTTTACCACCAAGTCCTAAAGGACCGATATCTGTTTTGTTCAACTCTTCAGCAATGTATTTTTCTATTTCAGATTGATTGTTCAAATTGCCATGAGCCATTGCTCTTAGCATCAATGCATTTGCCTCGAAGTGGGTTCTTCCAACTCCAATAGCTGGAATTGATGGAGTGCATCCTAACATAGCCAATGATTCCTTTAGCCAATCCAAAGCTTCACCGAAAACTATTTTTGAGTCTCTTTTATGGAAAACCCTATATGTCTTTGCCCTTATTTCAGGACCTCCACCTTCCAATAGAATTGTGATTCTTATCTTATCTTCATCCACACCAATCAGTCTTCCATAAGTGGATTCGTCTTTCTCTTCAATTAAAAAGGATGCGGGCTTCATCATATGGGACTCATTGTATAAACCTTGTGATTGCTCAATGCGTTCAATATCATTTCCTTTAACTGCCATTGGCCTTCCTGGTAGTTTATCAAGTCCTTGTGCAATACCTATATTGATTTCATTGAAAAATCCTTTAGGAATTTCCCTTTTCTCTCCTATTTCAATCAAGACATGTGGAATTCCAGTATCATCACATAATGGAAGCTTCTTTTCATTAGCCACCTTAAAGTTTTCAATCATCTGTTCCAAGGCCCAAACTGCATTTTCATTATTTAGCTCCTTTTCCAATTTTAGAGCATTTTCATAAGCAGCTAATCTGTCTTCACCATATGAACTGCCTGCATTTACAACTGCATCCTGAACCTTTTCAATCAAATCCATAATATCAACAATAATCTTAATTAGAAAAAACGAATAAAAACAATTATTTTTATTTATTCTTATTTATTTTCATTTATTTTCATTATAATTTACTCATTATAGCATCAGGATAATGTCTTTCAATCAAATCCCTAATTAAAGCAACTTGTTTTGCTCTTTGGCGAGCTTCCTTTTCAGTTGTATCCCAACTATGATGCTTTGCAACGGATCCTCCTGTCTTTAAATAGACTGGACTTGCCACCTTAATCATTTCAGGAACTTCATAATGGCGTATGAATCCTCCTGTTGACTTTGGATTTTCAGTATGGATGTCAATTGGAATATCTATTGCATCACGCAATGATGCCAACATTGGAATCTGAAGGTCTCTTACAGGATTAAGTGAGTTCAATCCAATTGATTCAAATAGCTTTGCTGAAGCAGGATTGGAACAGCCTGCATGAGCAGACAACTTAAACAGCAAGTCTTTAGGAAGTTCTCCTGCATCTCTCATTTTAGAAAGAGCATAAAGCAATCCTTCATCATATAATAAGATGCCTCTAACTCCCAAATCAACTGCTCTTTTAACATCTTCAATAGCATAAACAAGGTTATTGTAACCTCTTAACCTGTATCCTATACGTTTTCCCTCTTCAGTTTGGACAGTAGCGCTTGTATCATAAGGAGCCCTTGGACCAACAGCTAAAAACAATTGCATATTTGCATCTTGAGCCAAATCAACCATTTTGCTTATTTCATCATCCAATAAAAACATGATTCCTTTGGTTTGAGTGGCCCTATGAATTGTTAAGTCATAATCATTGGAAGCCTCTAAAAGAGATTCAAGTGCAGAAGGACCTTGTATTCCTGGAACTTCAAATCTATATTGTCCCCCATCTTCAAATCTCTTTTTAGATACATAATCATCATGTAATTCATTAATTCCTAACTTCTCCAATGATTTTTTAGTTTCATCCATCATAAAAATCACTTTTTATAATTAATTATTTGATAATATTTAATTAATATCATTTTTAAATCAAAGAATTTTAATCTAATAAATCCAATTCTTCAAAAACTTCTTGAATTGAATAATCTTCCATATGTTTAATTATTTGTAACTTATTCATATTAAACTTAGGATTTAAAAGTTTGAATTTATCTAAAATATCCTCTTCTTTTAAAGGATTTTCCACTTCTCCCAATGGATAATAAGTGGTTTCCTCCAATATTTCATATGAATCATCACTGAACTTTATTGTTACTTTAGATGGTCTTTTTTCTGGAGTCATTTGATTCAATTTTTCATTGTTATCAATATTGATCTTGCTTACAATTTCTTTTATCTTCAAAATGTCCTTATCAGCTGATTTTTCATCAAAAAGACCATTGTCAATCAATTCATCAATTGAATCCAAGCTTAAATCTTCTAAAACCAATGCTATGGCTACTGCATAAGGCAATGATTGCTTTAAGTCCTGAGCATTTTTAGGATTGTAATTGTCATGCTCACTTGCAATCTTGTAAGTCTCTATATCAATTGAAGAGATGTGTGAATAATCAATTTCCAAGTTCTTCAAATCATCCAATTGATTCAATTCATTCTTTAAAGCTAAAGTAGAATCAATTGCTGAATGAATATGTCTGCAGAACGGATATTTCTTTAAATAGACATTGTTGATATGGAATTTGTTTAAGTTCATATCAATAAATTCTGATAATTTTGAATCATCTAAATTGCAGTCATCATCACAATGCCTATCAAATAGATCTGAAGCCATAGCTTTTATGAATCCTTCTTTTCCATCAATTAATGATTCACCACCTGTAAATCCATTTTTAGCAAGATATGCTGAAAAGATTCCATTGTAAACTGCATTTCCAACATGCAATGATTTTCCCATTGTTCCTGCATGATCTGCTTCAAGAAGTCCTGAAGACTGAGTTGCACATAAACCAAAACAATGTTCTGTTTTCTCCTTATTCAATCTTAAAAGCTTTGATGCTACTGCTCCAGCAGCAAATGTGCCTATTGTTCCAGTGCTATGGAACCCTTGATTTCTATGGTCTGGATTGACGAGCATTCCAAGAGCAATGGCTATTTCATATCCTCCAATAACAGCTTCAAGGAACTCTTCAGATGTGATGTCCAAGTCCAAATTCATATCTGATATCATTGCCAAAGCTGTTGAAAAGACAACGGATCCAGGATGCAATTGTGCCCACCTATGGCCATCATCCAAATCCAAGCTATGTGAAGCAATTCCATTTATGAATCCTTTATTTAATGAATTAAAATCATTGCCATATAATTCATAAATGGTTTTAATGGCTATTTGAGCATTATCACTCTCTAAACCTCTTAGATAAACTGCCAAATAGTCAATGAAACATGATTTAGCCTTTTCAATAGCTTCCTTAGGAATATCATCATATCTTAAATGAATCAAATATTCAGACAATTGATTTATAATCATAATCATATCTTTATTTTTACTATATAATAAATTGATACAATTTTAAGAAAATAGAAAAAAAGGATTTGGAAAAATTCAAAGATTTAAAAATAGTAAATTGTTAACTTTTAAAAATGTTAAAAAATAATAATGGAGCTATACCATCCCAGTAGCAACTAAAGTTATATGAGCAATAGCTGCAGAGCAAAGGTAAGTTCCGGAAATAACAATCAATGTAATGACTATTCCTTTCCAACCGATCTTCTTGAACTCTTCCCAATCGTTACCGATTGCAATACCTACATAAGCCAAGAATGCAGTACAGATTGTAGTCAATTCGATTTGGGAAACATAACTAACTATAAAGTCAGCAGTTGGAACACCAGGAATAGCTACTATAATACCTATTAAGCTTATATAAATGATTGCTTGAATATTCCATGGAATAATCCTTTCAAGAGCCATACCTACAATTGTAATGAGTGAAATCAAGAGCATTCCAATGAATGCATCAATTATTGAAGTATGGAATCCTATGTAATTTCCCACTGCAACAATAAATGAAAATATCACTAGGAAAGTGGCCCATCTTTCAAGCTTACCTAAAGTCAATCCTTCTGTAGTTGCATACTCATCATGTTTTGCCTCTTCAATGACATAATCATCATCAATGCTTATTATCTCCTCATGTCCTAAGATATGGGGAGCTAACCAATCATACATTCTTTCTGCAATAGGCAATGAAACGAATATGCACATATAAATACCGAAACAGAATGAAAGAAGATTACTGCATCCTGCAAAAGCCTCTAGCTGAGTAGCCATTGATGGGAACATATGCATCAATGGAGCAAGAGCCGCAGCATTCATACTTGCACTTCCTACACCTGAAGCCATAGCGTAAGAATATGGGTGCATAGGAATAAGTGAAGCGCTGATACTTGATAAAAAGCTGATGAATGGAGTACCGAGAATGGATCCAATAACAAAAACAGCTAAAACTCCACGAGTCTCTGGGGATTTGAAGCCATACTTATCGATAATGACACCTAAGTTAGGTTCACGACAAATTGAACTGGTCATACCGATAACTTCCCTTCTGAAACCGAAAAGCAGTGCAATAGGCAATGCCAATAGAGTTCCTAAATTACCTATTTGCTGTAAAATCAATGCAGGACCTACCTGAAAAATACTGGATATTGCTTGACCACTTGAAATAGCCAATTTAGTGATTAAGACACCAATGAATAAAACCATAGCCCCTTCAGCTACCTTAGATTGCTTAGGCCCAACAAACTTAATAGGTTTTGCGAGATAAAGAGCCAATCCTAAAACAAGCGCATAGATTAAAGGCAATAATAAAACACTGATGGTATCTGTTATTTCTATCTCCTTAACTCCAATGAACATTGAAATAATAACCAATAGAAATACAACAATGTGTAAGTTATACTCCTTCCATGGAGGCCTCTTCTTAATTGCCCTATCAGTTTTTTCCCTAAATGGATGTTGTTGACTATCAGTGATAAAATCCCGCCTTAAAAATGCATACATTAAAAACTTTACATAGTAAAATAAAATTTACAGATATAGATTTTAAGTTTATTATTTATAAACTAATCTATTTTGATTTTTAGAAAATAAATCTA
>JAZNRM010000103.1:0-2346 GCA_045590695.1 Methanobrevibacter sp. | reverse complement strand
TTTAGAAAAATATATAGTAATATTCTATCTAACTTTATAAATTAATAATATATAATATTCAATTATTAAATTCGATTATTAATTTTCTCAATTTTATATGGCTAGGATAGGAAAGTATGATAATAAGAATATAATTATAGCTTATATTTTCTTAATATGGGATTATACTTTACAAAATAGCTATTATTTTTTCATGTTCTGATAGAACACTTACATTTCGGCTTTTCAGTCGATTAAAAAATTTAAAGAATTTTTGTGTATTTAGATTTTAACTTAAATAGAGCATTCAAAATGTACAATATGGAAATGGCTTTAGCATATGGCTTTGTACAAATAGATTTGCACACAATAAATTCTTAATTATGATTATATGGAGGACTATTAATGGTTCGTGCTTATTCAAGAAGAGAATATATTAGAAAAATACCAAACAACAGAATTGTTCAGTATGATATGGGTAACTTATCAGAAGATTTCCCAGTAAGAGTATCCTTAGCAGTTAAAAAACCAGCTCAAATTAGACACAATGCTTTAGAAGCAGCTCGTATTGCTTCTAACAGATACATGCAAAGATCTGCTGGTAGATTAGGATACCACTTAAAATTAAGAGTATACCCTCACAACATCGTAAGAGAAAACCCTATGGCAACCGGAGCAGGTGCGGACAGGGTACAAAGCGGTATGAGAAATGCTTTCGGTAAAGCAATCAGTGTAGAAGCTTTAGTAAAAACCAATCAAAAGATCATGTCTATTGATGTAAACCCTAAAAACTTCCAAGACGCTAAAACCGCTTTAAAAAGAGCAGGTATGAAAATGCCTGTATCTTGCAGAATTGTTGTTGAAAAAGGTGCAGAATTAGTCAAATAAGTCTTTTGGCTTTTGATTAATCTCTAATTTTTCATTTTATTTTTAATTTTAATTTCATTCAAAATTAAACAATCTAAAAAATATTTATTTGGACTTTAATTTAATATCCAAAACGTCATTATCATTCAATTATTGAAAATTGATTAAGGACTATTGTTTAAAAGGAGCAGAACAATGTACGTTAAAAAATTTGAAGATTTAAGTAAAGATGATTTAGGTATTGCTGGTGGTAAAGGTGCTAATTTAGGTGAATTAACCCAAGCAGGTATTCCAGTTCCTCCAGGATTTGTTGTAACCTCTAAAACTTATGATAAGTTTATGAGAGATACTGGAATTTTTAGCAAGGTTATGGATATTTTAGACCAAGTAGATATTAATAACACTAAAGAGCTTCAAGAAGCTGCAGAAGAAATTAAAGCAATTATCATTGAAACTCCTATACCTGATGGAATTTCCACTTACATTACTGAAGCTTACAACCAATTATCCGAAAGAGTTGGAGAAGAAGATGGCGCTGATGTAGCTATTCGTTCTTCCGCAACTGCAGAAGACTTGCCAGAAGCTTCATTTGCAGGTCAACAAGACACTTTCTTGCACGTTCAAGGATTAGATAATGTTATTGAATATGTAAGAAAATGTTGGGCTTCCTTATTTGAAGCAAGAGCTATTTTCTACAGAGAAGAAAACAACTTCGAGCACTCTCAAGTTTACATTGCAGTAGTTGTTCAACAAATGGTTGATTCCGATAAGGCCGGTGTAATGTTTACTGTAAACCCATCCACTGGAGAAAACATCGCTTTAATCGAAGGTTCTTGGGGACTTGGTGAATCTGTAGTTAGCGGATCTGTAACTCCAGATAACTACGCTGTAGATAAAGAAACTAACGAAATATTAAACGTTACCATTAGTGACAAGAAAACCATGTTCACTAATGAAGAAGGCGGAACCTCCATTCAAGTTGACGTTCCTGAAGATTTAAGAAACGAAAGAGTTTTATCTGATGAGGAATTATTAGAGCTTGTTGCAATGGCTAAAAGAGTAGAAGGTCATTACGGCAAACCTCAAGATACTGAATGGGCATTCCATGATGGAAACTTATTCTTATTACAATCCAGACCAATCACTACCTTAGGCGATTCTAAAAAAGAAGAATCTGAAGAGGAAGTTGATTTAGAAGTTTTAATCAGAGGTCTTGGTGCAAGTCCTGGTTTAGCATCAGGTACTGTTAAAGTTATTTTAAGTCTCGATGAACTTGATAAAGTTCAAGATGGAGACGTAATGGTAACCACTATGACCACTCCTGATATGGTTCCTGCTATGAAAAGAGCTACTGGTATTGTAACCGATGAAGGTGGAGTAACCTGTCACGCAGCTATTATCTCAAGAGAATTAGGAATTCCTTGTGTAGTAGGTACTGGAGATGCAACAACTACCTTAAAAGAAAATGATGAAGTCACTGCTGACGGTAAAAAAGGTTTA
>JAZNRM010000102.1:0-2545 GCA_045590695.1 Methanobrevibacter sp. | reverse complement strand
GGATTTTTAATGCAGGAATGTATCTTAAAAATTTTCAAAAAAATTAATGAAACTTGCAAAAATATTAATTATAAAAAGGAATAGATAATTAATTGAATTATAAAAATAAGGAATCAAGGATAAAATGAAACAATTTGAAATCAAAAGCCATGACGGTCCTGGAAGATATGGAAAGCTCGGAGATTTGGAAACTCCTGCAATAATAAATAAGGATGACTTTTCCATAGCTGATGATGAATCCTCAGCTTATGATGTTGAAAAGGAAATTGCACAGTGGAGCGTTAATCAAACCATAGAAAAGGCAAAGCTAGTTGAAGATAAGGAAATAGCAGTTATCCAAGGAAGCAAGTACATTGACTTGAGAATAAAATGTCTAAAGGAGCTTGAAGATCTTGGATACAATGGATTCATTATAGCAAATGCAGATGATCTCCTTCTTCATCCAAGAGACTTGGTTGACTTGATCGTTGCACTTAGGCAAAACATGAAAGCATCCAGCTACTTGATATTCCCATTTGCTGAGGCCCAATTCATCCCACTTCTTGCATATATGGGAGTGGATGCATTCTTTGATGACATAGGTGAGTATTACAGTTATATCAATGTGCTTATGAGCCCAACCAAAAACTATGATTTAGAGACCTACAATCTTTATGAAATGAGTAGGGAAGAGCTTGAAGCATATAATAAGAACAGCATTGACTTCGTATTAAGGGAAGTTAGGGAACACATGAAAAACAGCAGCTTGAGAAACCTTGTAGAGGAAAGGTCTGCTACAAGCCCACAGTATGCTTCTGCACTTAGAATACTTGATAAGAATTACTCTGAGTACTTATTGGAGTACACTCAAGTTTATTAAAAAAAGAGTTAATAAAGAGGATAATCCTCTTTATCTTATTTTTATTCATTTACTTCAAAATCAACTACTTCTTTATTATCATTCACTATTTTTGCAATAGCTTCTTGAGCACTATTTAGCTTTTCATCACATTCCTTGACTAAAACCATAGCTTTCTTAAACTCTTCTATCGCATCATCCAATGAAACTTCACCTGTTTCCAAGTTGTTTACAATTTTTTCCAATTCAGCTAATTTTTCCTCAAAACTAAAATTATCGTTTTCTTCAACCATCATATCACCTTTTTAAAACTTTAATTTTCAATTCCTAATTATAAAACTCTTGTATTCACTTTGCCATCCTTAAATTCTAATTCCAATTCATCATCCTTCTTTAAGTCTTTTGCATAAGAGACTACCTTTCCTTTGGATCTTGCCACTGCATATCCTCTTTGTATAGTCAATAAAGGATTTAAAACCTTTAGCTTATCAATATTCCTTGATAATGTAATGGTTTTCTCATCTAAAATTGACTGAGGATTTCTAAAAACATTAGAACTCTTGAGTTTAGATAATCTAATCTGATTTGAATGAATCATCTCTTTTGAAGAAGATACTAATCTGCCTTTAATGAAGTCCAAATCCATCACTTTCCTTTCATGAATCATGTATGGATTCTTGAATAAAGGCCTATTCATTATCCTTTCGAATTTCTCAAGATTATCATTCAGTTGCTTGGCCATCACATTGTTTGCTCTTGAATCCAAGTCATCGACTTTTGAGCTTATCTCTCTAATGTCCGGAACAGCAATTTCTGCAGCTGCAGTTGGAGTTGCTGCTCTTTTATCTGCAACATAATCTGCAATGGTCCAATCGATTTCGTGACCTACTGCACTTATTACAGGAGTTTCACATGCAAGTATTGCCTTTGCAACAATCCTTTCATTAAAGGCCCATAAGTCCTCTATGCTTCCACCACCTCTACCTACAATAAGAGTGTCTAGTTCAAATTCATTTTCAGCGACAAATATTTGCCTTACAATATTGTTAGCTGCTAAATTTCCTTGAACAAGAGATGGGAATAGGATGATTTCACATAAAGGCCATCTTCTCTTGATAGTTGTTACAATATCCCTAATGGCTGCTCCAGTTGCAGCAGTGACAACCCCTATTTTCTTTGGAAACTTAGGTATTGGCTTTTTTAAAGAATCCTCAAAATAGCCCTTGCTTTCCAGTTCCTTCTTCAATTGCTCAAATGCAATATGCAATTCACCTAATCCATCTTCAATAATCCTTTGAGCGTAGAGCTGATAGTTTCCACGTGATTTATAGACATCAACATATCCTCTGACCAAAACCTTCATTCCATTTTTAGGTTCAAATTTAAGTTTGGAGGCAAATCCGTAAAACATGACCCCCGGAATAACACTACCTTCATCCTTTAGGCTGAAATAGCAATGCCCAGACGAATAACGCTTAAAATTAGATATTTCTCCTCTTACATAGACTTGCTTCAATCTAGAGTCTGAATTGATCAGTTTCTTTATATAGTCTGTAAGCTGAGACACTGAAATATATTCCTCTTCCATTACATAACCCCATATTTTAATACAAAGTTTATACACTTGATTATTTATAAATATTTGCTATTTTATAGATATTTTTTTAATGATATAATAAGTTTGTTAAAATGAGATTGGGATATTTT
>JAZNRM010000101.1:0-2238 GCA_045590695.1 Methanobrevibacter sp. | reverse complement strand
GATCTTACTAAGATGTTTAATCCGGACTCTGTTGCAATTGTTGGAGCTTCCAACTCAGAAGGAAAAGTTGGTTATATTATTGTAAATAATATGATTAATGATGGTTTTAAAGGAAATATTTACCCTATAAACCCTAAAGATGATGAAATCCAAGGATTAAAAGCATATAAAAATGTGTCTGACTTACCGGAAGTACCAGACCTTGTAATTATTTCTATTCCTAGTGTTTTAGTAAACCCAGTTGTTGAAGAATGTGGTGAATTTGGTGTTAAAAACATGGTTGTTATCACTGCAGGATTTAAGGAAATTGGTGGAGAAGGTGTAGAAAGAGAAAATGAGCTTGTAGCTCTTGGTAAAAAATATGGCATAAACATCATTGGACCTAACAGTTTAGGTATCACTGATTCACATTCATTATTAAATGCTTCATTTTCACAAATCATGCCTCCTACAGGAAATATTGCATTTATTTCCCAAAGTGGAGCTATGATGGTAGCTATTATTGATTGGAGTGTAACTTCTGGAATTGGATTCAGTAAAATTATCAGTTTAGGAAATAAGGCTGGAACTACTGAAATTGAATTGATTGAATACTTATCTGATGATGACGAAACTGCAGTAGTTATCTGTTATCTTGAATCCATCACTGAAGATGATGACTTTGTCAGAACTTTAAGAAAAGTATCCTATAAGAAACCGGTTATTATCTTGAAATCCGGTTCAAGTTCTGCTGGTGCTGAAGCTGCATCCTCACACACTGGTGCATTAGCTGGTAGTGATGTTGCATTTGATACTGCATTCAAGCAATCCGGTGTATTCAGAGTAACCACTATGGATGAATTGTTTGATGTAGGTTTAGCATTCTCCAAATGTCCACTTCCAACTGGACGTAACCTTGCAATCATTACCAATGCAGGTGGGGGAGGAGTTTTATCCGTAGATGCTATGGAAAGATACGGATTGGAACTTGTTAAGTTTGATGAAGAAACCAATGAAAGATTAAAAGCAGCTGTGCCTGAAGAAGGAAGTATTAAAAACCCTATTGATGTTTTAGGTGACGCTCCTGTTATAAGATATAAAGAATCTTTAGAAGCTGTATTAGACAGTGATGATGTAGATGGTTTAGTTGTAATGGTATGTCCTACTGCATCTGCAGATGCTGATGGAATTGCTCAAGCACTTGTTGAAGGTGCAAGTGAATTTGACAAGCCTGTTATTGCAGTTAACATGGGCGGACCTACCTTTGAAAACGCTAATGATGTATTAAGAGACAATGGTATTCCTACCTATGTATTCCCTGAAACTGCTGTAAAGGTATTCGATTACCTTGCAAGATTCGCTGCTGTTCAAGATAGAAACTATGATGATCCTGTTGGAGCAGTGGATGATGTGGATAAAGCAGCTGTTGAAGCTATTTTCGCTAAAGTGAAAGAAGAGGAAAGAGACACCTTGCTTGGTAGTGAAGCTTATGCTGTAGCTGAAGCTTACGGTATTGAAGCTGCACCTATTAAATTAGCAACTTCTGCTGAAGAAGCTGGTGTTCTTGCTGAAGAAATGGAATTCCCAGTTGTACTTAAGATTGCTTCTGATAAGATTTTACACAAATCAGATATTGGTGGTGTAAAAGTAGGTATTCAAACCAAAGAAGAAGCAGAAGAAGTATTCGACGAAATCATGGCTAATGCAAAGAAAGCTCATCCAGATATTGTTCCAAATGGTGTAGAAGTTCAAAAGATGATGGGCTCTGGAATTGAAGTTCTCGTTGGTATGATCAGAGATGCACAATTCGGTCCAATGATTGCATTTGGTATGGGTGGAGTTCTTGTAAACCTTTTAGAAGACGTATCATTTAAATTGGCAAAAGGTTTAACTACTGATGAAATTGCTGAACAAATGAATGATACAAAAGTTATGGGATTACTTGAAGGTTTCAGAGGAGAAGCTCCTGGTGATATTGAAGCTGTTAAATCAGCTATTATCAGAGTAGCTAAATTGACTTTAGACTTCCCTGAAATATCTGAACTTGATATTAACCCTATTTTCGTATATGAAAAAGGATCAAGTGCATTAGATATTAAAATTAAATTAGGTTAATTGTAAAATTAATCTATTTTCTTTTTTCTTTTTTTAAAATTACATATATTATAATAATATATAATTTTATTTTATTTTATTTTTTATTTTAAATTCTTATTTTCTTTAATATTCTAATATTTTTTATTATTTCTCTAAAATATC
>JAZNRM010000100.1:0-2901 GCA_045590695.1 Methanobrevibacter sp. | reverse complement strand
TGAGATTTCGTCTAACATAGATTTAGGTATGCCTAAATTTCCTACCATCTTAATATTTGGGTCTATAAAAATTTTTGTCTATGATGATTATTTTTTTAGATTTTTTTGGGGGGTAAAAATATTTATCCGACTTGTTATTTTCATAAATTTTTATGAGGTTATAAATATGTTAAAAAGATTAAGCGAACTTAAATCAGGGGAATCTGGAGTTTTAGCTTCTTATGGAGACGGCGGAGACTTAGAATTGAAAAGACATTTGCTTGGTATGGGCTTTGTTAAAGGTGCAGATGTAGAAGTGGAAAAGGTTGCACCTCTCGGAGATCCTATTCAAGTTAAGGTTAAAGGATACTCTGTATGTCTTAGAAAAGAGGAAGCTAAAAACATTGAAATAGAAGTGTAAATTATTCTATAATTTTTCAAAATTTATTTTTATATTATTATTAAAATTTTAAAGGTATAAATATGGCAAATCTTAAAATAGGTTTAGCAGGTAATCCTAATGTAGGAAAAACCACTTTATTCAATACTTTAACTGGTTTAAACCAACATGTAGGTAATTGGCCTGGTAAAACCGTAGCACAAGCAAAAGGTCATTATAAGCATAATGGCAATGAAGTTGAAGTAATAGATTTACCTGGTAACTATGCTTTAAGTGCTCATTCTATGGAAGAGATTGTATCAAGAGACTTCATCGTTGATGAAGACGCTGATGTGATTGTAAACATCATAGATGCAGCAAACATTGAGAGAAACTTGTATCTCACTGTTCAAATGATGGAACTTGGCGCTAACTTGGTTGTAGCCTTGAACATGAATAAGTATGCTCAAGACAAAGGCTATACCATTGATGCAAATAAGCTTTCCGAATTATTGGGAGTTCCTGTTGTTGAAATTGAAGCAAATAGTGATACCGGTAAGGAAGAATTACTTAAAACAGTTGAACAAGCAGCTCAAAACCCAGTGAACACTACCGAAAGGTTGGTTTATAACAATGAACTTAAGGAACATATTGCTGAGCTTCAGGCTGTTATAGAAGAAGACAAGAATTTATCAGATGTTCCTTCATCTTGGATTGCAATCAAATTGCTTGAAAACGATGAGATTGTTGAAGAGAAGATTGAAGGATCTTCAAAAAGAAATAACATTCAAGCTGAAACCAAAAGGGTCAAGGAACACTTGGAAAGCATTTTTGGTGAAGGCAGTGAAGAGGTTATTGCAAATGCAAGATATGCATTCATTGATGGGCTTTTGAAGGAATCCCTTTCAAAACCTGACCATTTGAAAGTGTCCATCAGTGAGAAAATAGATAATATTGTTACAAACAGAATATTAGGGTTCCCAATTTTCATAGTTATAATGTATGCAATGTTTGAGATTGTATTTACATTTGGTGCACCATTCCAAGACTTGATTGATGAGTTCTTTGGAATTCTTGGTGACTTTATTTTAGGTGCCCTTGGTGAAACAATGCTTTCATCATTCCTCGTCAATGGGATCATTGGAGGAGTAGGTGGAGTGCTTGTATTCTTGCCTCAAATTATCTTATTGTTCTTGATTATCAGTTTCCTTGAAGATTGCGGTTACTTGGCAAGAGCAGCATTTGTTATGGACAAGCTTATGCACAAGTTTGTTGGATTGCATGGTAAGGCATTCATTCCTATGCTTTTAGGATTCGGTTGTGGAGTGCCAGGTATTATGGCAACCAGAACCATGGAAAACGAAAAGGACAGATTGATCACTATGTTGATTGTTCCTTTCATGTCCTGTTCCGCTAGAATGCCAGTATATCTCTTATTGGTTGGCGCATTCTTCGCAGCTCATGAAAGCCTTGTAATCTTATCATTATACTTGCTTGGTGTAATTGTAGCGGTTATTGTTGCATTCATATTGAGAAAAACCACATTTAAGGAAATGTCCGCTCCATTTGTAATGGAATTGCCTGACTATAAATTGCCTACTATCAGAGGTATCTTAATGCACACCCTTGAAAAATCCTGGGGATTCATTAAGAAGGCAGGAACCATTATTTTAGTTGCAAGTATTGTAATCTGGATGTTAAGTTACTTCCCTGCAGGAGTTGAATACGGATCTCAAGAAAGTGCTATCGGTACTATCGGTACTGTAATCGCACCGGTATTTGCTCCTTTAGGATTCGGCGAATGGCAACCTGCTGTAGCATTGGCATTTGGTCTTGTTGCTAAGGAGGTTGTAGTTGGTACCTTCAGTTCGCTCTTTGGAGTTGCCGAGGAGGGAGCCGGAATCGCTGCAGCAATGCATGGAATATTCACCCCTCTTACAGCTTATGTATTCATGGTATTTGTATTGCTGTACATCCCTTGTTTCGCAGCTCTTGGTGCAATCAAACAGGAAACCGGCGGATGGAAATATCCATTGATCATGTCTGCAGTTACTTTAGTGACTGCATATGTGGTAGCCTTCATAGTATATATGGTAGGACTGGGATTAGGATTGGGTTAACCCAATTCTAATTTTTATTTTTTTATTATTCAAATCAATTTTTAAATTTTTTTTATTTAAGGTGATATCATGCAATGTAGAATGTGCGGTTATGAGTTTGATCCTAGCCATGGGGCTTCATGCGGTAGCTGTGGGCAATGCAAAGGATGTAATAATGCATTTTGTCCAAGGTGTGGATATGGAAACTCCTTGTCTTATGAAAAAGAGTATGATTATATCTCTAAACTTCAAAAGAAAATAAAATCCATCAAATCAATTATTCATTGATCAATTCTTTTAAATGTATTATAATATCTATTTTAATCAATAGATAACTATATTAACTTATTTTCATTAAATTCTGATGTATTGTTATTTATAATATAAACTAATATGTTTTATTAGTTATTTTTCAAAAAAAATCTTGTTTCTTATTTTGATGAG
>JAZNRM010000099.1:0-1861 GCA_045590695.1 Methanobrevibacter sp. | reverse complement strand
ATCTTTTTTTTCTGATTTATCAATTAAATTCTCTTTTTTTATTATTTTTATTTTTTTCAAGCTATTTTTATCATTTAAGTTTAATTTTAAATTTTCATTTTTCAAACCTATTTTTTCTACTTATTTTATCTCATTCCATTTCAGGTTTGATAACTATGACTAATCGAAAAAATCGATTTAATTTGTTTAAGAAGGATAAGTTAAAATTAAAATTAGGAAATTCAGGGGAAAAGGAGGATGATAAATCTGATTCCCAAACGAAAAATGAAAAGGAGGATTCTTCACATTTTCCAAGTTTTGATGCAATAATTCCAGAAAGTTCACCTTTGAAAAATAATTCCAATGCCAATTCAAATTCTGGATTTTATAGTGATGATTTTAGATTAAATAACCAATCAAATGTTGGTGCTGATTTGGAGGGAGTTGATGAGAAATATGCAAAATATATCTATTCTCCCAATTCAGAAGGTTTAAATGATTCTGATAGTGAGAATTATATGGTTAATGATGATTTAAATGATTTACGTAAAGGGAAAAATGAAGGTCAGAGTAAGAAAACTCTTCAAAATGGATTGCTAAGATTTAAGACTAATCTATTGAATCAAAAGGATTCTTCAAAATCCTCATTTGCCAAGATAACTGTTCTATTGATAATTTTGGTATTGCTTTCATCTATATTCTATTTTTTTGTTTATCAGCCATTTCAAAATGAATTGAATTTAGAAAAAAATTCAAAGTTGAATGAGCTGAATGCATTGTATAAAGGTCCTTTGGAGATTAATGATAATGCTTACACTTTGGAAAATAGGATCAATAAAGCTTACGATATTGAGGAAATCAAGTCGATTGATGTTTTGAGATTTGCCACCAAGGATTGGAGAATTTATCATAGCTCAAAAATTGTATCCTGCAAGGATGATTTTGGAAGAGTGATGATGTCTTATGGTAATAATCAGAATATCATAATGTCTGTTAAGGATGCAAATGATTTTGTAAAGGACAATGATGCGAAGATCTTATCAAATGTTCAGTTTGAAAAGGTCAACACGGTTATTGTACCTATTTCCCTTTCAAGGCTTCAAGCTACTGCAGGGCTGATTTCTGTCGGTTCTGTCGTTGATGTTTATTCCTTAAGCGATAACGATTCAGACTATTCCTATGGCAATGAAGACATTAGTGAAGAGGAAGGAATAAGCAACAATCTAAGCTCCATTTCATCTAATGAAACACTTAATGGAACTTTGGAAGAGACTGAAAAAGATCCTATTGTAAGTGGTGCAACTGTTTTGGCAATCTTGCGTTCTAAAGATAGCGGTTTGGTGGATAGCACTGTTTCCAAATCCAGAACAATCATTAAGGGAAATGAGACTAAACCTCTTGAAAACACAGTTTCTTATTCAAGTGATGTTGAGGAACTTCTTAAATCATCAGTATTAAATTCAAAAAGTGATAATAATGTCTTAGATAGCTATTTGATGAACTATGGCGTCAGATTATCAAATTTTGAGAGAATGTCCAATTTAGGAGACTTGGATTCAGAGTACATTATACTTTTGGAAGTCCCTCAATCTGATGTGAATTTTGTTATAAACAATATGGATAATTTGATTCTAACAATTCCTACAGATTTTGCACCTAATTGGGTGGTGGATGAGTTAAATGAGACATATTATGAGAATTTATACCAAGACCAGTCTTTAGATTTCTTATAGTCTATTTAACTAATCTCCATCAATCCTTTACAAATCCATTCAAATAGAATATTATAAATTTATTAAATATGAAAAATAGATAAAAGTATAGAATTAATATTTAAGTTATTATTTTAAGTTTTTAATTAAAATTAGTTAATTTGTTGATG
>JAZNRM010000098.1:0-1604 GCA_045590695.1 Methanobrevibacter sp. | reverse complement strand
TTTATCTTTACCAAACATTAGTTTATATTTATAATTTTTATTTTAAATATAGTTTATGTAAAAGAATAGGTTAAAATTGAATAAATCAGGACAAAATAAGTTAGATTAACTTAAAAAAAGTGAAATAAATTAAAAAATAAGAATAAAATGGCTTCAGATCGCCCATCATTCATCACGTATCAGAGCTCATAGGGTTCATCACAGGCCATTAATGATTATAAAATATAAAAAATAGAATAAATTAGATAAAAAATAAAAAAATAAAGTAAGTTCAGAATTATCCAAACATTACTCCACCATTGTAGTCTAATTGACCTTCTTTATTTTTACCTAAAATCTTATTGATAGCATCCTCAAAGTCTGCCATAATGATATGGTCTCTTTCTTCACGGATAGCAAACATACCTGCTTCTGTACAGATAGCCTTTAAGTCTGCACCAGCGAATCCTTCTGTAAGAGCTACAATATCATTTAAATTAATATCAGAAGATAAATTCATTCTCTTGGTGTGGATTTTGAGAATCTCAAGTCTTCCTTCTTCATTTGGAGCTGGAACTTCAATGAATCTGTCGAATCTTCCAGGTCTGAGCAATGCTGGGTCTAAGATATCAGGTCTGTTGGTAGCACCAATGATACCAATATCTCCACGGGATTCAAATCCGTCCAATTCTGCAAGCAATTGCATAAGAGTTCTTTGAACTTCCCTATCTCCACTGGTGGAACTTTTAAGTCTTTGTGCAGCTACTGCATCAAGCTCGTCAATGAAGATGATACTTGGTGCCTTTTCCTTAGCAAGCTCAAACACTTCTCTAACCATTCTTGCTCCTTCACCAATGTATTTCTTAACGAATTCGGAAGCAACGACCTTAATGAATGTTGCATTGGTTTCATTAGCTACTGCCTTTGCAAGCAAGGTCTTACCTGTTCCAGGTGGTCCGTATAATAAGATACCCTTAGGTGGGTCAATACCGACCTTTTCAAATAATTCAGGATGTTTTAAAGGTAATTCCACAGTTTCCTTAACTTCAATGATTTGATCATCCAAACCACCAATAACATCATAGGTTACATCAGGTTTGGTGTCAATTTCCATACCGGAAACATTTGCATCTTTTTCAGAAGGCAATACTTCAACTACACCGAAGGTTTGTTGATTTAAAGCTACTCTTGAACCTGGTTTCAATAACTTTTCATCCAAGAACTTGGAATAGTTAATGAGGAAACTTGGTCCAGTACTGCTTTTTACAGTCAATCTTGAATCATCAATGACTTCAGTAATGGTAGCCAATATAAGTGGAGGTGATCTGAATCTTTCAACTTCACCTCTTAATGATTTTAACTCTCTTTCTAAACGTATCTTTTCATTTTCAGTTAGAATCTTATCTTTTTCAAGCTTTCTAACCTTCCACATGAGATTACGTTTGGTTTTTGTATTTTCTGCTTTTAGCAAGTCAAGTTCTTTTTGAAGTTCTTCAACGGTTTTAGGCTCATCTACTTCTTTTATTTTAGTAGGGCTTGGGATATTTTGAACTTCATTTGGAGAATCTTCCATAATATACTCCTCCTTTAATTAGTTATCATCTATATAAATTTAATTTTAGTTT
>JAZNRM010000097.1:0-5485 GCA_045590695.1 Methanobrevibacter sp. | reverse complement strand
AGATAAATTTATCTTAATTTTTATTCTATTGTAGATTTTCTTATTGGATTTTTGGAGACTCTATATGAAATTTAATAAAAAAATACTTTTTGTTTTAATATTATTGGCTTTGATTCTTCCTCAAGGAGCTTTTGCTCTAAATGAGGGTAATCAAAATGTTAATAGTACTTTAACTGAGGCTAATGGGGATTTAGATCTCTATTCCTGTTCTGTTGATGATGCTATTGACAGCAATGATATGAAAAATGAAAATAATCTTTTAGATTGTCTTGGCAGTGACTGTTTGGATGATGAGTCAAACCTTAATTTAGAGGGTTCCAGTTCATATGCCCTTTCCAATTCTGATTCTCAAAATAGTGATGCTAAGGACATAAAAGGCAATTCATATTTTGTTTCTGAAAATATTGAAGACCAATTAGAAAAAGCTGATTTGAATGGCTTAGGTGAATTGAATTTGCTTAATGAGAAATGTTCTGATACAGATCATGGAAGTATTGATGACGTTTTACAATTTACTGAAAATTCCGAAGATTCATTAAGAGATGAAAATGAATTAAACGTTTTCATTATAAGTGACACTACTGGAAATAATCTTTTTGATAATGTAGCTTGTGAAATCTTAGAAGATTCCAGTTTTTCCAATGTTAAATTCAATATCAGAAGCGGTGACCAGATAAAAAGCATGGATGAAGAGGAGATATATGACTTAATGAACTCTTGTGATGCATTTATTGGCCAATGGGTTAGTTCCAATGTGGATGCGGTGTTAACAAGTTTATTAGGCAAATATCCTGATTTATCAAATAAAAAACTCTTTTTGATTTTAGAGCCCCCTAGTGGGAATGTTAATTCTGAATCAAGTTCAATTGGGCTTGTAAGGAATAACACCATAGATTATCAAAAAATCTTTTCAGGCCTTTCTAATGAAGATTTGGTAAACTATTTCAAGAATACCAAAAGAGGCACTGCTTATGACAGCGTTTATGATTACATTTCAAATAATGCCACTTCATTTGGAGAGATTTTCAATAATCTAGTTTTATATAAGGATATAAATGATAAAAGCAATTTAAAAAATGAATTGTTGTATGTTCTAAACATCTTAGGTCATGATTGTGGTTTTGAGGCTCCGAATTTCACTGGAATTCAATCTTCTGGAATATTCAGAGATAGATGGTACTCTTTGGACGAATATATTTCAACTTTTTTCAATAGTTCCAATAAACGCACTGTAGGTATTTTGGAAAGTACAATGTATATCCAATCACAGCAATTGGATGTTGTAAATGAGATTACAGAATCATTGGAGTCAATGGGCTATAATGTAATACCTATTTATGCTGCTGCAGGAAATGCAGAGCAATTAAATGTTATGGTTCAATATTGGACAAGTGCAGGATCAAACATCAGTGGCTTTTTGGAAAATCCGTTTGATTTTGAAATTTATGTTGATGCAATAGTCTCAATGGTTGCATATGGTGTTGGTGGGGAAAACTTTACCAATGCGACAACTTTCTTTGAAAATGTAAATGTTCCAGTATTTAGAGCTGTCCATTCTGACTATCTTACCAATGCCCAATGGGAATTGAGCCCTACCGGTTTAACAACTACAAAAAGTGACAAATGGTGGCACATTACAATTTCCGAATCTCAAGGAATTTTCGATGCTACTTTTGTAGGTGGAGTTGATTCCTTTATTTCAAATAAAACAGGAGCAATGCTAAAGACCTTTGTTCCAGTAGGGGAAAATATAGAATTATTGGCAAATCGTCTGGACTCATGGGTTGATTTGCAGTATACGCCAAACATTGATAAAATGATTTCAATAATCTATTATAATTACCCTCCAGGAAAACAGAATATTGGAGCAAGTTATTTGGATGCAATTACCAGTGTTTATAACATGCTTTATACATTAAATGATGCAGGATACAATTTGACAGATTTGCCTAACAATGTTTCTGAACTTGAAGATATGATGATTGCTTGTGGTATAAATGTTGCTAATTGGGCTCCCGGCGAAATAGAAAAATTAGCTAACAGATCAGGTGTCACTCTTCTTCCAGTAGAGGAATACAGGCAATGGTTTGATTCATTGGATGATATAGTGAAATTACAGGTTTCAGAAGGGCCTGTTGCTTATATCAGTGAAATCGTTAAAAAATCAGTTTCTTTGAACTATACTGATGAGGTAAATTCCATGCTTGATGACTGGTATGGTCAAATAAAATCCTTGCTTCCTGAAAACCAGACAGCAGTTGCTATAAATTGCCTTGATAAAATAGTAAATTCATTAAAGCTTTATGCAAATACTTCTAGCTACGATTATTATGAGGAATTTTTAGGATATTATGCAGAGTTTAAGGATTTAGGCATTGCAGGATTGAATGGATGGGGTGAAGCTCCAGGGAACATTATGATTGTCAATAGAGAGGGAATTGATTATTTTGTAATTCCTGGATTGACATTTGGCAATGTATTCATTGGGCCTGAACCTCAAAGAGGTTGGGAGGCAGATATAGAGAATCTTTATCACTGTACTGCTGTAGCTCCAACTCACCAATATCTTGCCGCTTATTATTATATGCAAACCAGATACTCCAATGCAATGGTCTTTGTTGGAAGACATGCAACCCATGAATGGTTGCCTGGAAAAGAGGTTCTATTGTCTTACAATGATTATGGCTCTGTAGTTGTTGGAGATGTTCCTCAAGTATACTTCTATATTACTGATGGATTGGCTGAAGCAATACAAGCTAAAAGAAGAGGTTTTGCAGTTTTAATTTCTCATTTGGATTCCCCTAAATCCTTTACACATCTATATGGTAATTTGACAGTTTTAGCAAATCTATTGGAAGAGTATGAAATCAATCACAATAGCATTAACCGTGATATGGACTTAGAGGAGAATCTATCCAATGAAATCAAGAATCTGATAATTGCAAATAACTATCATTTGACCCTTTGCATTAGCCAGGAGGATGTAATGAATGGAGATATCAACCTTTTAATTCCTACATTATATAAGTTTTTAAAGGAGACTCAGGACACCTTATATCCTTTAGGATTGCATGCAATAGGTCAAAAATGGACTGATGACGATCTGGCAAATACAGTTTCAATCATTCTCTCACATGATTTTGAAGTGAATGGTGCAAAAACCAATTTACTTGATCAGTTGTCCCAATATTACTATTCCGCAGATTATGATAGTTTATCTCCTTTGAAAAGGGAGTTTATACTGAATAAATCTGTAATAATTTGTAAAGCATTGATTTATTGGGATATTGAAACAGTCTATGACACAATGAATATCGGAACTGCCGAGTTTTCAGTGTCTTTAAACATAGCTAAAGGGTACATTGATTTATATAACCAATGTATTGGTGATGAACTGAATTCAATGATAGCTGCTTTGAATGGGGAATATATTCATATCAATATTGGTGGAGAAAGTGTCACCGTTCCTCAGGTAATCCCTACTGGGGCAAACATGTTCCAAGACCAATCTTCTGAGCTTCCTACACAGGATGCATGGAATTATGCCAAAACACTCACATTATTAACCTTAGCGGATTTAAATGACACTACCGAGAAGATAATAATGGGTATTTGGTGTGTTGAAACTGCAAGGGATGATGGGGCTTTAGTATCCACTGTTCTTTACTTATTGGGTATGGAACCTGTTTGGCATGACTCTTCAAGTGCAGGCTATGATGAGGAAGGACTTCCTACCGGTAAAAAAGTTGAGGATATGCCTAAGGTCATAGCCTTAGAAAATTTAACCCGTCCTGATGGTTGGGCTAAAAAAAGAATTGATGTCACAGTCATCACCAGCGGATTGTTTAGGGATTTGTACAGTTCACAAGCTCTTTTGATTGACAATGCATTTAGATTGGCTTTAGCTCGCTCATATAGAACTATCCTTAATGATCAAGCTCTTAAGGAAAATGAATATTGGCCTCAAATTGAAGAAGCCCTTAGATCTGTTATGAGAAGCATCAGTTATCAGGATACTTCAAATGAATCATTAGAGGACAATTATGTTGCTAAGCATTGGCTTGAAGACTGTATTTATTACTTAAGTTTAGGTTATAACTCTACAGATGCTGGAGAAAATGCAATTACCCGCATATTTGCACCTCCTAATGGAGATTACGGTGCAGGAATCTCTAAACTTGCATCAATGTCTTGGACATGGAATGAAACAGATGAGTTGTCAGAATTTTACATTGGCAGAATGGGCAACATGTATTCCAAGTATTATTGGGGAGAAACCGATCCAATAGTATTCATGAGAGCCTTATCCAATACAGACCATATTGTAGTTAGCCGTAACACAAATCAGTACGGTGTTTTAGATAATGATGACTTCTTCGATTACTGGGGAGGTCTTTCCATGACTGTAGAATACTTATCCAATAAAACCCCTACAATGAATGTATTGATGTATGCCAATAAGGACAATGCATATCTTGCTTCATTTGAGAAGGTTTTCTATAATGAGTTAAATACAAGATATTTAAATCCGGAATGGATTAAAGGAATGATGAATGAAGGTTACAGCGGTTCTAGATACATGTCAAATAAATTTTTATCCAATTTATGGGGTTGGCAAGTAACCAGACCTTCTTCAGTTGCTGAATCTGTTTGGGATGATGTCTATAAAACTTATTATCAGGATAAATATGGTTTAGGTGTTAAAGATTGGTTAAAATCCGGAAATAACGCTTATTCCTTAATTTCCATGAGTGGAACTATGTTGAATTCCGCTTTTGAAGGATATTGGAATGCTAACGATGCCACTATAAGGGACATTGCAAATACATGGGCTGAAGCTACAGTTGCTAATGGTGTCGCATGCTGTGACTGCAGTTGCGGTAATGTTGCTATGATGGAATGGGCAATTAAGTATGTTAATGCAGATTTGCTTGCCAAACTCTTGCCTACATTATACAATGCAACATTGAATCCTAAATTCTTGATGAATGCTACAGATGTACCTTCAGATTCTTCCAATATAGATAGTCAAACTTCCAACAGCACTAAGCAATCCAATCAGACTGCTGAAAATCTTCAATCAAACAACAGTTCAAGTACAGAATCTCAAAGTTCCAACGGAAATACCAATATTCCAGGTTCCAGTTCTGGAGCAAGCGTTGGTATGGACTATGAGGGACGAGCTGATTCAAGCAGTGATTCAAATGCAGGAACTCCTGATGCAGTCGGTGAAGGCAAAGCTATGGAAGTTACTCAACATACAAGCACTCCTGTAGCGCCTAAAGATGTCAGCATGCCTATAGCTATTATCATTTGCATAATATGTTTGGTGATATTAATTGGATTTGGTTATTTCAGAAACATGGATGAGGATGACTATTATGATGATATGGATGATGATTTCGAATATAAATGATCTTTAATCATTCCGATTCATTAGTTTGACTTGTCTTTTAAAAATAAAATTATTTTTTTATTTTTTTAT
>JAZNRM010000096.1:0-4186 GCA_045590695.1 Methanobrevibacter sp. | reverse complement strand
ATCTTAATTTGGACAATATCATTTTCAATAAACTTTCAGTTTCTAACTTTAAAGGTAACACAGCGATAATATTTTACAAAAATAATAAAAATTTACTAAAAAGTAATATCATGCTTATTTAATATATAGTAGTAATAATCATATAAAGTTTTTCTTATTACAAATGGCTAAAAATAGCTTAAATCAGTATTACTCTTTATAAAGAGTATTATTCTTTAAATGGATAACAATGTAAAAGTAATAATATAAAAGTAATACTCTAAACAATATTAAATATTAAAATTGATGAAAAAATAGAAAAAAATTAGAAAAAAATAAAAAATGATGGTGGTTTAGAATGCACCACCACCTCCACCACCGGAACCGCCTCCGATTCCTCCTATGGAGTCATTGTTGGCAGCTGAAATGGTAGATGATGCAGTTGAAAATGAACTGTCTATATGATGGTATCCACCAAGATAATAGAACATGAACAAGTCATTTGTTGTATAATTAGGATTGTCCAATCCGCCATAAACATGGAGTTTCATCGCTTTATAGACTTGATCCGCTACACCAAGGGCAGTTGCATAAACCAAATACTTGTTCCATATTGCAATTGATTCTGGAGGATGCTCCTTTATCAATGAGTAATCCTTAAGGAACTTCTTGAATTTCTCCCATCTTTCAGTGTAAAGCTTTCCTTTAAGTGTGTATTTGCCTCCAATTCCAGAAGGCATGATAAGGCAAGCAATACCTACAATTGCAAAGAACACTGCAACTATAGTTGTTATGAAGCTTCCTCTAAAGTGTAGGAAAAGGGATAATGCCCCAACGATTATAGCCAATATAAGCGCACCTATACCGAAGTACATCATATAGTCTGAACCTGTTTGGTCAAAGTATTCGCTGAATACCTCATCAGGCAAATACTCATCCTTGAAGTTCTGGCACCAAGTGTTGTACCTGTCCTGGTAAGCTCTTGCTTGGTACTCTTCCTTAAGGCAATCCTGCATGTATGAGAAACTGATTCTTCCATTCAATTCGTAAGTTCTTAAAAGGTCAATCAATTCCTTTTCATACCTTTCAAGGCCATCAGTTGACTTAACTATAAGGAAAGTGGTTTTAGTGAATTCAGTATCCTCTTCTGAGTCAACACCAAGTTTTCCTCTATTGATCAAATCCATGATAGTTGCTTGGAAAGCCTTTTGATCCAAATCACCGACATTCTTTCCAAATCCGCTCATAAGAGCATTTACAAATGCTGGTGGGTCATTGGTTGGAGGCTCATGCTCATATATTCCTTGATAATCTGTTTTCGGTTCCCTTCCAAACCTATAATAGATTGCAAGTGGAATTGCACATAACGCTACAAGGAGATAATTGACAATAGATCCTACAGTGCTTAAGAGAGTCTGTGTATCGGCTTCACTTTTTTGCATGCTCCTTATCTCATCTCCAGCATCCTTATTGATGTGCTGTGCATAAGGAGTGCTTGATGAGAATTCCTCTAATGGAATGAGAGCTCTTGCTTCAACGTAGCTTCCTTCAGACACTCCATTACTACTGATTGACAAAGTACCATTGGACCATTTTGCCTGAGCATCACTGTATGCAGGGTTTATCCAGTATTCAAGCTTCTTATCATCTGGGAATCGAATTACAGCATCCAAGGAACCTAAATCCTCTTCCCATTCATCTCCCCAAACCTTGTATTGCAATTCACCTACATCATTGTAGATCTTTACAACATGTGTGAAGTCATATTGGAGATATACCTTGACATTAGTTCCAGCTTGAATCTTTTTGGTTTTTGCCGCATCACGGTAGAGATATATCTTTATCCTTTCCATACCGTCTTGATTAATTATCTGGTATTCAGAATAAGCCCCTTCAACATAAACATGAAGATTCTCAACCGATTGGTTCCTCTTAAGTGGAATATCCCTGTAAACACCATTGGCTGATGAATCGAAATGATAGCCTATCTCTTCATAGACATTGATGAGCCCATCATCGTATACCTGTATATCCACGTTGGCATATGGAATTGAATAGTCTACAGCAGAAACTGCAGGCAACATGGATATGCAGAATATGAGGATTAATAGAATAGCCAATGCCTTGTTTTTAAGATTCATAGATTTCTCCTATTAATATATGGGAAAATCCCACATACTAATTGAATATTATTAGAGATTAGAATTCAACTTTAGGTACAGATCTTGCTTCTCCAGCAGCTTCAAAGAAGTCAGCTTCCTTGAATCCGAACATACCTGCAAAGATATTGCTTGGGAATGTTTGGCATTTGTTGTTGTACATCATTACAGAATCGTTGTAGAACTGTCTGGAATAAGCGATCTTGTCTTCAGTTTGTGCCAATTGAGCTTGCAATTCCTTGAAGTTTTCATTAGCTTTCAATTCAGGATAGTTTTCAGCAACAGCAAACAAGGTCTTTAAGGTGTTGGATAATTGATTGTTAGCTTCACCAATTTCCTTTACGCCGTTTGCATTCATCAATCCAGCTCTTGCTGCAGTTACATCTTCGAATACAGAGCTTTCATGACCTGCATATCCTTTTACTGTTTCAACTAAATTAGGAATCAAATCTGCTCTTCTATTCAATTGAACATCAATTTGAGCCCATGCGTTCTTTACTTTGTTTCTTGCAGTTACAAGGCCATTGTAAATAGCCACAATAGCTACAAGAATAATGATTATTATAACTATTAAAATTATTAATAAAATATTCATAGTTTCACCTACGATAATTTGTTTTATAATTATTACAATCATTGACTTAGAAATATTTTCAATAATAAAAAAATCGATTAATAAATCAAGATTATAATCACTATGAAAATATTTATTTTCCTTTATATATTTATTCTTTTTTATTTAAATTTATTAAAAAGTAATATTTTTTTAAAAAGTCAAGTATACTTGATTTAAAATTGATATAAAAAAAGGATATTTTATTAAATTATTTTTTAAGTGCAAAGAAAGCTATTGGCAATGCAAGCAAAGTAATGAATGATGAAATGAAGTAAACAGGAGCATATCCGCTTGCAGCACTTACAAAAGATCCAAGCAAAGCAGGTCCGAATCCCATAGTTCCATCACAGAAAATGAAAAATGTTGATATTGCATAAGGACGGCGGTTTGGAAGAGTGTCCCTTGTTACAATTGCTGTGCAAGCTGAATTCAATGTACCGAAACCAAGTGCTGCACAAACTGCACAGATGAAAACAGATATAGTAGAAGGCATCCAAGCAATTAAAAAGAGTCCTATTGCCTGTGCAATGATTCCAGTAAAACATATAATCCTGTCACCGTAATTGTCCTGAATTCTACCTGCAATAGGCCTTGAAGCCACTAAAACGATTGAATAAATTATAAAGAATAGGGAGAATGCACTTACCAAATCAACTTCAACAGCATATAATCTGTAAAATGACAATATTGAAACATATCCAAGGCTTGTAAGTCCTGTAAATAAAGATACAGGAATTGCTGGAATCTCAAATATCTTATCTATAATCCTTCTGATTGTTCCTTTTTCCTCTAAGGAATACTCTTTTTCTTCTTCAATACTATCCCCAATCTCACTATTATGCATTATCTCATATTTGCTAATATCCAAAAGGATTATGGATAACAATCCAAGGAAAGCAAAGCTTGTTGCAAGTGAGAAAGAGCCAATTGATCCCCAATTGTCATAGAAGAATCCGGAAATGTAAGGACCTAATCCAACTGCAATTGTAGTTCCGAGCATGAAGTATCCAAATGCCTCTCCAAATCTCTTTTTAGGCAATATTGCACTTGCTATGGTAACTATTGCATTGGCGGAGGCACCGAATCCAAGCCCATGAATGAATCTTACAATCAAAAGAAGAGTTACATTGTTTGCAAAAAAGTAGAAAATGCATGCTAAAAAGTGAATGCTTAAGAAAATAATAGCTAATTTCTTCCAATCTCTTCTCTCAAGTGCATTCGCTGAGTATATTCTTGAACAAAGCCCTCCAAAGATGTATATTCCAGAAACAAGACCTGCTATGGTTGCACTTGTACCCATAGATGTGGCATACTCAGTAACTGTAGACATCAATGCATACATTACAAGAGCTGTAAAGAGCAATGCACCAAATATTAAAAAGAAGTCTATGGTGAATATCTTATCTTCATTTTGATTGGAAGTATTTATAGC